>JAHFUU010000429.1:1491-3366 GCA_023264915.1 Microthrixaceae bacterium
CACGGCCGCGATCTCCTTGGTTTGGTAGGCCGTCCAGCGCCGGAAGTCCTCGTCGGTCTTCTGGCCAGCGTCATATGTCATGACGGCGAGCTGGTCCACGTGCGAGGAGAGCACCCTCAGCCAGTCATCGGTCGGGTGCGAGCGGTCGCTGTCGATGCCCCAGCCGTCTTCGGGATCGGGTCGCCGCTCCTCGATCGCCGTCGACAGGACCCCGCCTCTCTCCAGGGTGAGAGCCCGTGTGCGATCGAACAGGTCGACGAACCGCTGCGAGTCGACCGGTATGGGTTCGATGTCGTAATGGATCCCGTCGAAACCGAAGTCGAGGAAGATCTTCGCCGTACCCACCACTCTCGCCAGGTTGTCGGCGTTCGTGAGATCGAGATCGTCGGTGTTGGGGCGCGTCCCTTCGAACTGACCCAGGTAGGCCTGTATCCGGACTCCGGGCACCAGCCGGTGCATCGCGTCGACCAGCCGTTGCGCGTACCTGTAACGAGCCGGGTCGACGGTCCCGTCAGGCCGGAAGGGGCCTGAGTGGAAGAACACGTCCGTCAGACCCAGCTGTCTGATGTGGCGGGCCATCAAGCGGTAGTCACACTCGGACCTGTCCTCGCCGACCCACCAGTGGCGCGCCCAGAGGGCGTTGGGGTGCGGCCCAGGAACCTTGGATCGGTACTTGACCCATCGAGCGTCCTCGGCAGGATCGCAGCGGGTGGTACGGGCAAGCTCGATACCGCCGGCGAGGCTGATCGTCGCCAAGATCGCGAGCACTACGAAGGCGACGACGACCGCTGCCGGCTGCGGACGGCCGGGCCGGTCCCGTTCGGATCTCCCTGAACGCACAGGGGTGACGCTACAGCTGGAGCTGGCGCGGTAGGGACCGGTGCCAGCTCACGCAGCGGGTTGGATTAGCCTGCTGAAGATGAGCCCCAGCCAGCGCGAGGCGGGCGAGGAGCAGGTGAGCACCAGGGACGCGATCCTCCGTGAAGCCCGCCGATGCTTCGCTGATCACGGGTTCGACGCCACGTCGCTAAATGAGATAGCTGCCGCGGTCGGCATACGTCGGCCGAGCCTGTTGCACCACTTCCCCTCCAAGGACGCCCTCTACCAGGAGGTGTTCGAGACCGCTCTGGCCGAGTGGATCACCCAGGTGGACGCCGCGGTCGAGGGTCGTGGAGGGGACGAAGGATGGACTCAGGTGGATCGCGTGATCACTGCGGCGTTCCGCTTCTTCATGTCCAACCCCGAGTTCGTGCGGATCGCTCGGCGAGAGGCCCTCGACGGCGGCCAGCGCATCGGAGTGGATCTGGGGGTTGCCTTGCGACCCCTGTGGAAGCGTGCAGTCGAGCACTTCGAACGAGAGATGGACGAGGGCAACTTCCGACGTTGGGACCCCGAGCAGCTCTTGCTGACCGGCTACGGGGCGGTCCTGTCCTACTTCGGCGACCTGCCCTTCATCGAAGGGCTCACCGGGCGCGACCCGCTGGACCCAGAAGAGATGGAGAGGCGCCTTGACCACATCAGAGCGTTCTTCCGTGCAGCCCTCGAACCTGTCGAGGCCTTGACCGTCGAGCCTGTGGCACCGAGGCCATGACCGATAGCCGTTCGCGGCATCAGCCCGCCCGTCGGGGACCAGAACCACTGGAGCATGGCCGAAGGCCATGTGTCGGGGGCGCAGCCCCAGTCGTTACCAGAGCTCTCTCGGAGCACCGATCCAAGGTGTTGCTCGCGAGATACGGGATCCCGTTCCTTCCGGAGCGACTCGCGCGAGATGCCGACGAAGCTGTGGCCGCCTCGGCAGAGATCGGGTTCCCGGTGGTCGCCAAGCTTTGTGGTGACACGATCGCGCACAAGACCGAGCGTGGTCTCGTGCGCCTC
>JAHFUU010000430.1 GCA_023264915.1 Microthrixaceae bacterium
AGGGGATCTAGACCCCGATCCTGATGCTGACGGCAAAAGACGGCGAGTTCGACGAGGTCGAGGCGTTCGAGCTGGGCGCTGACGACTTCTTGTCCAAGCCGTTCTCGTTCCCTGTTCTCGTGGCGCGGCTACGGGCGCTCACCCGCCGGGCCGCCACCCCGAGAACGGACCAGCTCGTGGCCGGCGACCTGGTCCTGGATCCGGTCAGCCGGGGCTGCGCCCGTGACGGTGCCCGCATCGACCTCACGCCCCGCGAGTTCGCCCTGCTCGAGGTGTTGATGCGACGTGCCGAAGAGGTCGTTCCGAAGACCTCCCTGCTCGATGTCGTGTGGGGGATGGACTTCACCGGTGATCCCAACGTCGTCGAGGTCTATGTCGGTTATCTCCGACGCAAGATCGACAGGCCGTTCGGCTGCAACTCCATCGAGACCGTCCGGGGCCTCGGCTACCGGCTCCGCTCCACGGCTCCGGCGAGGGCCTGAGATCGCGATGCCCGCGATGGCGACGCGCGTGGTCGCAATGCGCGAGGCCACGTCGCGCGAGATGGCGACGCGCGAGATGGCGACGCGCGAGATGGCGACGCGCGAGATGGCGACGAGCGAGATGGCGACGCGCGAGGTCGCGAGGCCCGGGACCTGATGGGCTCGGTGAGGTTGCGCATCACCCTGGTGGTCACGATCGTCTTCGGTGTCACGCTCACGCTCGCGGGGTTCTTGTTCCTCAATCGGGTCGAGGCAGCGCTGGTGAACAAGATCAAAGAGGCCGACCGTGCCGAGCTGGAGCGGGTCAGCGCCATGTTCAAGAGCGGAGATCCCGTCCCCTCTGTGCTGCCACCCTTGCCCAACCGTCCCAGCTCCCAGCTCCAGGCCCTCGGCCCGACGGGGGAGGTCGTGGCCGCAACACCGGGCCTGGCGGGCCAGGGCCCCTTGTTGAGCCCGGCGGGCTCCGGCGGAGGCTCCCGGGGTCGCGAGGCACCAGTCCCGCCGGTGTCACCGCCCAGCAGCGCCACGTCAGCTCCGCACGAACCCTCCAGGGCATCCCCCGGGCAGGGCATCCCCGCGTCGGTTCCTCCCACCGCACCGCTCTCGGCTCGACCACCGGCCAACCAGGCCAAGCCGCCTGCCCAGAGCCCCGGTTCGGAGACCCAGCAGCCCCCAGGCCAGCCCCCCGGAGCGCCGGTGCCTCCCCCCACTCAGGTGGCCCCATCCGCTCAGGCCCAGGCTCCGGCTCCAGATGCCCAGCCCCCGACCGGAGCGCCGGTCCAACCGTCCACCCCGAACCCGAAGCTGCCGCCGGGCCCCGAGGGCCGGCCGCAACAGCCCGCGATGCCCGCTGTCCCGCCGACGGCCTCCGCGGACCGTGCCGGCTCTGGACCTGTGACGAACCCACGACCGACGACCACCGTTGCAGCGGAACCGGTGCCGACCACAGCGACGAGCACCCCGCCCGCGACGGCCGAGGCCACGCGTGTCGAGGATGCGGCTGGGTCCCCGTCTACGAGCGCTCCGGCCGACACGGTGTCCGCTCCGACCCCACGGCCCGATTCGGGGGACTACGCGCTGAGCCAGCTCCCGGTCAACACCGACAGCGGCTCGGTCGACCTTGTCGTGTTGAGCCCGCTGGCCGATGTCCGTGCAAGCGTTGACGCACTCGGGCAGTTCCTGCGGATAGTCATCCCGTTGCTGGTGACCCTCATAGGCCTCACGGCGTGGTTCCTCACCGGCCGTGCACTTCGGCCCGTCGCCCAGATGACACAGCAAGTGCAAGACGTGACCGCGTCGACGCTGCACGAGCGGGTCGCGGTCCCGCGCGCCGACGACGAGATCGCCAACCTGGCTCGAACCATGAACGGGATGCTCGAGCGGCTCGAGGAGGCCGCCAGGCGTCAACGGCAGTTCGTCTCTGATGCTTCCCATGAGCTCCGCAGCCCGGTCACCTCGATCCGCACCGAGCTGGAGGTGGCGCTCCTGCATCCCGATGCCACTGACTGGGCAGATGTGGGGAAGAACGTGCTCGCCGAGGACGAGCGGCTCGAGCGCATCGTGGGCGACCTGCTGGCCTTGGCGCGCCTTGACGAGCAGGGCTGGCTCGACACCAACGCCGAGGTCGACCTGGGTGAGATCGTCGAGGCCGAGGCCGCACGCGCCAGGCGGCTTCCGGTTCAGGCTTCCAGTGAAGCTGCTCGGGTGGTGGGCCGATCAGACGAGCTTGCCAGGATGGTCGGCCACCTCCTCGACAACGCAGCCCGCCACGGCAACACGAAGGTCGCCGTGGCTGTGGATGCCACCTCTGGCGGTCACGTGGTGGTGCGGGTGGATGACGACGGTTCCGGCATCGCGGCCGAGGATCGCCTGTCGGTCTTCGAGAGGTTCGGTCGCCTGCAGGAGGGCCGATCACGCGACAGCGGGGGCGCGGGGCTCGGCCTGGCGGTCGTGAAGCGGATCGCTGAGCGGCACGGCGGGACGGTCACCGCCACCGACAGCCCATTCGGAGGTGCCCGCTTCGAGGTGAGCCTGCCGCGCCCCGCCGGTCCGACGAAGCAGGCAGCGGTGAGTCAGCCCCCGACCTGGCCGCACTCGGAGTTGAGGTAGCTGGTGACCTCGTCGTTGGCCCGCTGGTAGTCGTCGCTGTTGAAGAAGTCAGCCAGGGCGACGGTGTTGCCCGCATTGGCCTTGATCCCGTCCTCTATGACGGTGAGGGCATCGGCGACCTTGGTCGGCACCGTTTCCTTGACCTTCTGGAGCTCGGCCTGGGCGGCTTCGATCTGTTCCTGGCTGACGCTGCCCGACGCGAGGGGAGCCATCGTGGCCGAGTACGCAGTGGCGAGCTCGATGCACTTCTGGAACTTGTCGGTGTCGACGCCGGGCACGTTGGGCAGGCTCGGGGTGCTCACGCCGGGCACGTTGGGCAGGCTCGGGGTGCTCACGCCGGGCAGGCTCGGCGGCGCGCTCTTGGCGGATGTCGACGTGCCACCTGACTTGGATGAGGTGCTTTGTGTCTTGGATGTTGACGGTCCCTTGGATGTGGCGGGGCCCTGTGCGGGTGTCGAAGCGGTGGTGCCTTGTGTGTTCTGGGTGTCAGAGCTCTTCGAGCATCCGGCCGCAGTGCCGAGGACGAGGGTTGACAGTGCCAGGACGAGCAGGGGTCTTCTCACGAGAGGTTCCTTTGTGGGTCGGGTCCGGTGGAGAGGGCCACGCTCGGCAGCGAGGCGATGTGGATGATCGGGCCTTGTGATGTGGCTGACCGTGAGTATTGCCCACTCAGGCCGGGTTCACCGAGTCGCGGCAGGGATCAGCTGGCTCCAGGTGAGTTGGGGTACCGGCCCCCAGCAGGAAAGCGCCGCTCAAACCGAGGTTCGACAATCG
>JAHFUU010000431.1 GCA_023264915.1 Microthrixaceae bacterium
TCGAGCACCCCGGAGACGAGCGTGTCGTGATCGGCGAACACCTCCTGCACCAGACCCACCTGGTAGGCGCGATCCGCGCTGAGCCGGTGGCCGCGGTAGGCCATCTCGCGGGCGACGCCATCCGGCACGACCTTGGGCAACCGCTGGAGGGTGCCGACGTCGGCGGTCATGCCGATGTTGATCTCCTGCACGCAGAAGAAGGCATCCGCGGACGCATACCGGAGGTCACAGGCGGTGGCAAGATCGACGGCACCTCCGATGCAGCCGCCCTGCACGGCGACCAGTACGGGCATGCGGGCCTTCTCGAGGCACGAGAAGCTCTCCTGGAGCAGGAACACCATCTGGCGAAGGTGGGAGCGGACCCTGCCGGGCTCAGTCGACGCACCATCGCCTGCGGGGTTCACGCCACCAGAGGTGAACACACCCAGGTCCATCCCCGCGGAGAAGTGCTTGCCGGTCGATGAGATGACGATCGCTCGCGCTGAGCCCGCGTCGTTGATCTCGTTCACGACCCGAGGCAGCTCCATCCAGAACTCCCGCGTCATCGAGTTGAGGGCCTCCGGGCGGTTCAGGCGTAGGTGTGCAACCTTGTGGTTGGCACCGGTCATCTCGACGTCAAAGCACGTGCAACCCATGGGTCCCCCTGCGCTGTTGTAGGGCCCACATCGTCGCGGCGGCGCGAGCGAATCGCAAGATGGCGCCGAGGGCCCTCAGGCCGTTGCAGCCGCGGATGCGGCTGCACGGTCCTGGGAAACCGCGTCGAACTGGAGGTACTCCTCACCGGTGTCCGCCCAGTCCTCGAACTGGATGACACCGATCTCCTCGAACCGCTTCCGGAGCCACCCGCCGCTCGCGTCAAGCAGGCCCAGCTTCTTGCAGTTGGGGACGATCTTGGAGAACAGCATCTGCTGGAAGACCATCTGCTCTGCGGGAACCTCGAGGAGCATCTTGACCACCTTCTTGGTATCGATGCCCATGCGCTCCCACACCTCTTGTTGCAAGAACCGGTCGCGCATCCGGACAGCGGCCTCGAAGGCGAACTCCTGCCGCTCGCGAAGCTCGGCGTCTGAAAGCCCTGCGTAGTGCTCCTTCAACGAGATGACGCCAAAGGCCACGTGCCGGGCCTCATCTGACATCACATACCGGAGCAACTGCTTGAGCAGAGGCTCGTCGGTCATCATGTGCATGAAGCCGAAAGCAGCAAGGGCCAAGCCCTCGACCATTATCTGCATGCCCAGGTACGTCATGTCCCACCGGCTGTCCGCGATGATGTCGTCGAGCAGCATCCTGAGGTGCGCGTTGATGGGGTACGAGCCGGTGAGCTTCTCGTCCAGGTAGCGGGCGAACACCTCTACATGACGAGCTTCGTCCATCACCTGGGTGGACGCGTAGTACTTGGCGTCGATCCACGGGACTGTCTCGACGATCTTCGCGGTGCACAGCAGCGCCCCCTGCTCGCCGTGCATGAACTGGGAGAGCCGCCAGTTCATCGACTCGACCCCCAGCTCGATGAGCTCCTTCTCGCCGAAGCTCGCAAAGGGCGAACCCTCGGCTTCGGCAAGAGCCTGGAACTGCCCTGCACCGTTGAGCTGCATCTCAGAGGAGAGGATCTGCTCGGGGTCGACCGGGATCGACCAGTCCAGGTCTGTCTCGGCGTTCCACTGAGCGGTCTTGGCCTTCTCGTACAACTTGTTGAGAGCGGGTCGCTGCCCTTTCTCGTAGTCCCAGGTGAAGATGGCGTCGGTGTTGTCCTTGACGGCGTGGACGAGCTCGTCGGCATCGGTGTTGACCACCGCCATGATCGCTTCGAGGTCGTTGACGTCTGTGCGCCCAAGGATCTGCTCGTCGGTTGCAAAGGGACTTTGGGCCATTGCTTGCGCTCCTGTGGTAGAGGTCATGTTCGGCGTCCTCGATTGCGGGGTCAGGACGAGGCCCCGCTCGGGACCTCGGCAGGGTCGATCGACGAGACCACCTTGACGATCAGTCGTTGCCAGAGCTCGGGGTCAGGGTGGGGCACTCCGAGAGCTTCATAGAGCAAGAAGCCGAGCCCCACGGCGTGGGCGAAGTGCACGATCGCTCCCGTGTCGAGGTCCTCGTCGACCAGCCCGCCAGCTTTGCCCTGGTCGATGAGAGCGGCGAGCTGCCGCCTGCGATCCTCGAACTGGTTCTGGAGGAGCTGGCGCAGCTCCAGATCGCGCCTCGCGGCGACGAACGCCTCTAGCAGGATCGCCTGCATGGGCGACGTCTCGCGGGTGACCAGGTGGGAACCCACTGTCTCGAGCAGCTGCTGGGCCTGCCCGTCGAACTGGTGCTGGGTGAACAACGAGTCGAACTCATCCGGCGTGCACTGGCGGACAGCTTCGATGAGCAGCTCGGCCTTGCCCGAGAATCGGCTGTAGATGGCACCGGTGGTCAGGCCCGCCCTTCGAGCGATCTCAGCGACACCGGCGCCGTCGTAGCCCTTCTCCGCGAACACCTCCGCAGCGGCGACCAACAGCCTCGATCCGGTGTCGTCGGGGACCTCCGCGGGGTGGGACTCGCCCTTGTCGTGGCCGGTGGCTACCTCCATGCGAGATCATGATAACGGTCATTATCGACAAGTCAACCTCGCCGAACGACAATCCCACGCAGTGGCGCAAGGGTCTAAGGTCCCAACTTTCTCCTGTTCAGAACCAGGCCGCCGCCCTTCACAACAGCCGTCCGACGCTGGTGCTTCCCGTCTGGGCAATGCTCGGCTGGCATCGCTAGCGTGGCACCAGCCATAACCATCGACGGGCCTCGGGCCCGGGGGAAGAACCGTGGGGGATAGCCGTCGACCCCATGCCGTCGACCCCATGCCGTCGACGGTGCCCAGCCCGATCGTGCTCGGCGCCTCAGTGTGCCTGTGGCATCGCGAAGAAGGCGATGACCAGCAGGTGACAGATCGCGGCGCCGATGACAAGGGCGTGGAACACCTCGTGGTAGCCGAACACGAGCGGCACCGGGTCTGGCTTGCGCCGGGCATAGCAGATCGCACCGAGCGTGTAACAGACACCCCCGGCCAGCAGGAGGGTGAACCCCAGCGGGCCCAGCACGGACCAGAGGGAGGGCATCGCAAGTATCGCTACCCACCCGACCCCGATGTACATCGTCGCAGAGAGCGGTTTGGGAGCATCGAGCCACGCGAGCTTCAAGACGACGCCTGTGACGGCCAGGACCCAGACCACGGGCAACACGAAGCTCGCCAGGCCGTCTCTCAATGTCAGCCCCGCCACGGGCGTGTAGGTGCCAGCGATGAAGATGAAGATCATCGAATGATCCATCCGCCGCATGCGCCTTCGGGCCCTCGGGGACCAGTTGACCCTGTGGAACAGAGCACTG
>JAHFUU010000042.1 GCA_023264915.1 Microthrixaceae bacterium
TGCGCTTTCGATCAGGTGGCGATGGGAGCTAGAACAGAGAAGTACGCGGCCTCCGAAGGCGTAAGCCGCGAGGCCCAGGACGATCTTGCAGCCAAGTCACACCAGAGAGCGGCCCGGGCTGCCAAGGATGGCCTCTTGGACGACGAGATCGTTCCGGTTGAGGTTCCTCAGCGGAAGGGCGATCCCCTCGTGGTGCACCACGACGAGGGTGTGCGTGGTGACACGACCACCGAGTCACTGTCGGGCTTGCGGCCTGCTTTCGACAAGGCTGGCAACATCACCGCTGGCAACGCCTCGCAGATATCTGACGGTGCGGCAGCGGTCGTGGTCATGTCCAAGTCCAAAGCTCACGAGCTCGGTCTCGAACCGCTGGCGGAGGTCATCGCCTATGGTCAGGTCGCCGGTCCTGACGCGTCGCTGTTGCACCAGCCGTCCCGCGCCATCCTGCGGGCGCTGGATCGGGCCGGCAAGTCCGTCGGCGACGTGTCATTGTTCGAGCTCAACGAGGCGTTCGCCGCAGTCGGGGTCGCGTCGATGCAAGAGCTCGGCATCACGGACGCGATCACCAACGTCAACGGTGGCGCGATCGCCTTCGGTCACCCCGTTGGCATGTCAGGCACGCGAATCGCGCTGACTCTCGCTCTCGAGCTGCGTCGCCGCGGCGGTGGCCTCGGTGCGGCCGCACTTTGTGGTGGTGGCGGACAGGGCGACGGGATCCTATTGCAGGTCTGAACAGCTTGACCCGGTGAGCTGGGCCCCCCGAGGAGCCGGGGATCGGAGTCGCCGATGTCAGCTCGGCAGGTAGGTCTTCCAGAGGTCGCCGAGGCGGTCGCTCAATGCGTCGGTGTCGGCTGGCTGGAGATGGTGGAGGATCTCGCCGAAGGTCCACAACACGGTTCGTGTCGGGCTGACATACCAGCGTCCTTGCCGCTCGAGGACGACGAAGGTCGGGAAGGCGCGTCCGAGGTCCTGCCATGAGGTCACCTGATCGATATGTGAGTTGGGATCTCGATGTCGCGAGGTAGGGGCCAGCGACCCGTCACACCAGTTGCTCTCCTCGATCTCGCGGTCGTTGCCTGACATGAAGCGACGCTCGGACACGCAACCCTGGCCGTACCTCATCTCCAGACGGTCGTCCCCATCGCTCACCTTGATCTCGGCTGAAGTCACGCTGACCAGGCGGCTGGTGCCCTCGCCGGACTCGGCCATCTCCAAGGCAGCGACGTCGATGCTGAAGAGGTCTTCTTTGGCCAGCGCCTGGGCGTGCCGCCTCGCAAGAGGCAGGAGCAGCGATGAGTAGTCATAGAACGCCCGGCCTTCGGTCGGGTACACCACCGTCACCGCTCGCGCCGCGTCCAGGCTCGCCGCAGCCTCGATGAAGGTGCGGCTCGCAGCTAGTGGCGTGTCGCCACCGACAGGGGCGGGTCCTTCACCGAACCGAGGCATCGGCCCACCGGTCGGGCCTCGGACCTGCTCTGCGAGCGTGTAGTAGAGGCTCACATGCCACCCACCGCTCTCCTTGACAGCCACCAGACTCGGGCGCGAGCGCGACAGGTCGATGACCCGAGCGGAGCTGTTGGGATCGACCCGCGCACCGAAGTCGCGGTCGAGCCACCGCTGCGTGTGCTCTGGAAGTGGGAAGCCGTCAGCCCGCGTGTTGATGGCGATCGTGCCAGACGCCATGGTGACCCGAACGACCTCGTCTGCCAGCTTGTCGGAGTGGTACACGACATCGTGGATCTCTACGGTCACGCCAGGGATGTTCGACAACGACATCGGATTGAGGACTCCGAGCCGTTGCAGCTCGTCAGAAACGGTTGACACCCCATCGCGGAATGCATCTCGCTCCGCGGGTGCAAGCGACTCGAGCACACCTATGCCGTCACCTCGTGAGATGGCGTCCATAAGCGAGCGAACCGAACCCACCGGGCTGGACGAGCCTTCGTTCGTGCTGCCTGCCACAAACGCGAAGACGCTTGCAGAGACCAGGGCTGTAACAGCGATCGCGAAGACAGCCACTCGCCCGACAGGATGCCTGGAGGGATGGGGAAGCAGGCGTGCGGGTGGAGCATCCTCGGGCGGTCGTGGGGGGGCGGCCTCGGGCGGTCGTGGGGGGGCGCTGGCAGTCACGGGAGGAGGGGTTGGGAGCTGGCGGGCAAGCGCGTGTCTCGAGCGCTGCGGGAAGCTCAGAGTAGTGATCGGTTGGGCCGCGTCATCCGCGGGTCACCCACCGTCGACCTCGCGGCGTCCTTCGAGTGCGCGCCCCAGCGTGAGCTCGTCTGCGTACTCGAGCTCGCCACCAGCGGGTAGCCCCGACGCGATTCGTGTGACCTTGAGCCCGAGCGGCTTGAGGAGCCGGCTGAGGTACATGGCCGTTGCCTCGCCCTCGATGTCGGGATCGGTGCACAGGATCACTTCGAGGACGCCCTCAGGCTCGAGCCTGGCCACTAGCTCCTTCACCTTGAGCTGGTCGGGCCCGATGCCCTCGATCGGGCTGATCGAACCTCCAAGCACGTGATAGAGGCCGCGGAACTCGCCGGTGCGCTCGACCGCGACGATGTCCTTGGCTTCCTCGACGACGCACAGCACGGTCGGGTCGCGCCGTGGGTCGGCGCATATCCCGCACGTGTCTCCCTCGGCGATGTTGAAGCACCGCAGGCAGAACACCACCCGGCTCTTGGCCTCGGTGATGGCCTTGGCCAGCCTCTCGGCGTCTGGGGTTGGCAACTTCAACAGGTGGAAGGCGATGCGCTGGGCTGACTTCGGCCCGATGCCCGGCATCTTGCCCAGCTCGTCGATGAGGTCCTGGACGGGTGCTGCATAGACGCTCATCGCGGGCGGTCTGGGTGCTCGTTCAGGTCCGGATCGCCGCCCGCCTCCCCGTCGTGGTCGTCGGCCGGGTCACGCTCCTGAACTAGCTCGTCACCGGAGTCCTCGGCGGCGAAGGCTCCAAGCATGTCGCCGAGATCGAGACTCCCCCCGCCCATTCCCAGGCCGAGCGAGGGCATCGAGGACTCTGTCAGCTCTACAGCTCTGCTGACAGCGTCGCGGACGGCCGCTAGCACGAGGTCCTCGAGCATCTCGACGTCGTCGGCGTCTATCACCTCTGGCGCGATGGTCACCTTGTGGAACTCGAAGCCACCGGTCATCACCACCTTGACGACCCCGCCCCCGGCGACGCCCTCTACCTCGGTGGCGGCTGCCTGGTTCTGTGCTTGGAGCATCTGCTGTTGAACCTGCATCGCGGAACCGAGCAGCGAGCCCATGTCCAGCTCGACGTCCCCGCCGGCGAGCGCTCCCAGCATCTGTTCCAACCCCCCGAGGTCATCAGGAGCGTCGTCGACGTCGTCATCTCCCACCAGCTCGCCTGCAAGCGAGCGGTCGCCGTCGCCTTGTGTGTCCTTGCCGGTCGGCTTGTCATCGGGCATCGGTCAATCCTCCTCGACGAGCTCAGACCCTGGGAAGACCTCAGAGATGCGGTCGATGCTCGTCGGTCCCGCGCCGCTCGCATCGACGAGCTCGCTAACGTCGATCTCGCTCTCTTCGGGCAGCCGCTCGGCCGTCTCTTGCTTGGTGTCGGTGGCGTCGTGGTCGAGCACCAGGCGGATCGGTATCGGCTTGCCGAAGTGTGCCTCGAGCGCCGCCTCTACGTCTGCCCTGAAGTCCTCGCAGCGATCACGGTGGCTCGTGTTGGGCAGCGCGTACACGGCGGCTGAATCGACCTCTACCCATCGTCCTGCACCGAACCGTGCCTTGGCCTTTCCCTTCAGGCCTGCGAGGATCGAGTCACCCCAAGCGAGGGCGAGCTCG
The DNA here is from genome assembly GCA_023264915.1 of Microthrixaceae bacterium. Taxonomy (GTDB): domain Bacteria; phylum Actinomycetota; class Acidimicrobiia; order Acidimicrobiales; family Acidimicrobilacustridaceae; genus JACPNV01. The sequence goes on from JAHFUU010000042.1 coordinate 3,811, forward strand.
TCGCGAGACGGTAGATCGCCTGGCGTTGCGCTCGTGGAACGGTCCTTGGTCCTGTCGCGGGTGGACTCGACGGCTTTCGTATCGGGTTCCTTCGTCGGTGACAGCTTGGGCTTCGGTGTGCGCGTCGACCCGGTCGTGGCACGGCGTGACCTGGTCCTCGTGAGTGACTCTCGGGCGCCGTCAGCTGGCCGGGCAGCTCCTGCGGACGCGGGCTCAGGAGAGCCCGCGGTCGGACTCTCGCGGCGATCCTTCGTGCCTGTGTCGGGAACGGCTTGAGCCTGGGAAGCGTCGCGGGGGGCCGGTGGGGTCGTTTGAGAACCCGGCGAAGCGAAGGTCCCCTGCTCGAGAAGCTCGATTCGTTCGAGCAGGGCTGCGGGGGATACGTCAGCTTCGGGTCGGGTCATGCGGACCAGCGCCACCTCTAGGGTGATTCGCGGATCTGGTGCATCTTGGATCCCGACGAAAGCGTCACCGAGTGTCTCGAGGGCACGGGTGGCTCCTCGCGGGCCCAGGCGTTTGGCTTGATCGGTGACCCGTACCCGCTCCTCGTCGGGTAGCCGGGCGAGGTCCGCGCGCATCGACGAGAGGAACACATCCCTGAGCCGGCCCATCAGCTCGTCACCCAAGGCTCGCGGGGCCTTTCCGGCCTGGATGGCGGCGTCTACAGCCATGAGGGCCCGGCCGGTGTCTCGATCAGCGATAGCGTCCACAAGCTCGTCCAGCAGCTCGCTGCCACCCGGCAGGCCGCCCGCGGCGACAACCTGATCCAGGGCAGACTCCATGTCGCGCGCGGATCCGGCACCGGCGCTCACGACGTAGGGAACGGTCCCCTCCGGGACATCCAGCTGCGCGTCCGTGATGATGAACTCGGCCAAAGCCGTCAGCTCATCGGCGTTCAGGAGGTGAACCTCGAGGTGCTGGGTGCGGCTTCGTATGGTCGGGAGGACCTTTTGCGGGTCGGTGGTCGCCAGCACGAACACGACGTGGTCGGGCGGCTCCTCGAGGGTCTTCAACAAAGCGTTGGATGCAGCGGTGGTGAGCATGTGCACCTCGTCGAGGATGTAGACCTTTGAGCGACCCGGCGTGCCGAGCGCTGCTTTGGAGATGAGGTCACGGATCTCCTCGACCTTGTTGTTGGACGCAGCGTCCAGCTCGTGAACGTCAAAGGACGTGCCGTGCTGGATGGATCGGCACGACTCACACTCCCCGCAGGGCTCACCGCCATCGAGGTTCGGGCAGTTGAGAGCTTTGGCGAGAATCCGTGCCGTCGTCGTCTTGCCCGTCCCGCGAGGGCCACTCAAGAGGTACGCATGCCCGACGCGCCCTTCGCGAACAGCGTTGCGCAGAGCCGTCACCAGGTGCTCTTGGCCCCGGATCTCTGAGAAGCGCTGGGGCCGGTAACGCCTGTACAGCGACTGGTAGGTCATTGGCGCCGACTCTACCGGGGCGCTCGTACCTCTACCCGTCTGCGCCAGCGCAGGTTGGCCCGGCTGACACAGGCTCTTCGGCGAGGTCCGACGCGATGGGCTTGGCTTTGGGTGAGAGATGGCCCGCTTCCCCATGTGATGGTCAGGCGACCTGCGGCACACCGGAAGGACCGCTGAGAGCTGCTGCCGTCAAGCCCTGACTCGGTTCACGGGTTCCAGTTGCACAGGACCCGACCATCACATGCGAAGGCGGGCCGTTCGACAGGATAGCCTGATGCACCCAACAGCCACGACCCGGGCTCGGGTCGTCACCCAGGAGGGATGCGAGAGCGGCCGAATCGGCACGCTTGGAAAGCGTGTGTGGGGCAACCCACCGTGGGTTCGAATCCCACTCCCTCCGCTCGTGGTCGAGACGATCACAACTGTCCTGCTGAGCCGACGCCATCCGGCTGATCGATGCGAGCTTCGGCCCACCGGCGCCGGTGCCGGCCGAGACGGCGGGAGCCGTCCCGAGCTTGCGGGCCGATCTCGACACCGTCGGTGGAGCCGCCCATGACGGGCTCGTGGGCCTGGTGGCACGGTGCAACTCGCCCCCTCGCGACGCGAGACTTGCGAGCAGTCGCGAGTTGCAGTGCCCTCGGCGTCGAGGTCATGGAGATCGTCTGCGACGACGGCTGATTCCTCGGAGGATCCGAGGTCGAGTGTCGAACAGGCTAGACATGCCGTGGTGATCGACATCGAGGCGATGATGGGCTTGGCTCTCAGCGAGGCGCGAAGGGCAGCGGAGGCCGGTGACGTGCCGGTGGGGGCCGTCGCCTGTGATGCCGACGGGGTTGTGGTAGCCCGGGCGCACAACGAGCGCCAGGCCCGCCATGATCCGGTGGCACACGCGGAGATCCTGGCCTTGCAGGCAGCATCCGCTTCCAGGGGGGGCTGGCGGCTGGATGATCTCACGCTGGTGGTAACCCTCGAGCCGTGCGCCATGTGCGCCGGGGCACTCGTCAATGCCCGGATAGGAGCCTTGGTCTTCGGGGCCCATGACCCCAAGGCCGGCGCATGTGGCTCGCTCTACAACGTCGCGTCAGATCCCCGCTTGAACCACGAGTTCCCGGTCACTGGGGGCGTGCTTGCCGAGGAATGCGCTGAGATCCTCGAGCGGTTCTTCGCCAGCCGGCGCTGAGCGCTCCAAGCCCGTCGCCGGAAGGGATCTCCACCGGCTAACGTCCGGCACGGAGGGTTGCCAGAGCGGACGAATGGGGCGGCCTCGAAAGCCGTTGTGGGCCTCGGTTCACCGTGGGTTCGAATCCCACACCCTCCGCCAACCATTTGAGAGTAAACCTGCAGGTCAGCGGCCTATCCGAATCACTCCGTAGGCCGCTCGTGACACAGAAATGACACAACGTCGCGGCGACATCGCGGTGACACAATGTCCGAGATCTGTGGATAACCCACCGAGTTATCCCTGCCCTATTCAGTCAGCTGGCGATGCTCACGACGTCCCCCGTGGGCGGCTTCCACGGGTTCGACGCGCTCGATCGGTACAGCGCGTCGAGGCGTTCGGTGAGGTCTTCCTCGACCGATGGGAACAGGTGGCCATAGACGTTCAACGTCATCTTGATGTCGGTATGACCGAGCCAGTCCATGATCGCTCGAGGATGCGCGCCCAACTGAATGAGGAGCGATGCCGCCGTGTGGCGAAGGTCGTGCACGCGGACATCGCCCGGCAAGCCCGCGTGAGCGAGCGCCGGCTTCAAGATGGCTTGCCGCACGGACTGCGACACGAGGAACTCCGCCTTGCGGCCGCTCTGGCGGGCATTGCGGATCGGCGGGAACACGAGCTCGTCAGGGTCGAGCACGCAACCGAGCTTGGCCGAACGAGCGGCGAGGTACCGCGCTGCCTCATCCCGCAAGAACTCTGGCAAGGGCACGGTCCGCCCCTTGTAGTTCTTCGGTGTCCCGACGATGATCTTGCCTTCGATCTGCATGAGCGTCTCGACCACTCGAACGCGTCCTCGGATGACGTCGAGATTCCGGATCCGCAAGCCGCACGCCTCGCTCGATCTGAGACCGGTGTACGCCAGGAACAACACGAGGAACCGGTAGTCGGGCCGCGTCGCGTTGACGAGCGCCGCGACTTGCTCAGCCGTCAGGAATCGTGGGTCGGGTGCCGGTGCTTTCGGGATCTTCACACCGCGCGCCGGGTTCTCCCGGAGGACCCGTCCCTCGACCGCTTCGGTGAGGATGAGCGCCAACACCAAGACGTTGTTGCGGATGGTCTTGCCCGACAGACCCTCACGGGAGAGGCGAGCCACGAAGCCCTTCACCTCGGCCCGGTCGATCTTCGCCACCGGCCAATCGCCGAACTCGGCGACGAGGCGGTCGCGTGCCGGCCGGTAGCCGCGAACGGTCGATGGCTTCAGGTGAACGGCCGAGTCCCACCAGAGCTCTGCCCGCTCGCCGAAGGTCGATCTCTGCGTACGGGGATCGATGAAGTCGCCACGGTCGATGTCGACTCCGGTCGAGTTGAGGAACCGCTCCGCGTCCAGCTTGCGGTTGAACGTCTGCGAGCGTGAGCGGCCGGCCGGATCCCGGTACCGAGCTCGCCAACGGGCGTCTCGTGCCGGCCTACCGGTCTTCGGGTCGATCTTCGTTGGCTCGATCGATGCCATCGTTCTTCTCCTTTGGGATCTGGCCGAGTCGCTCGACGCGTCTTTCCTGGGAGCTCGGTCGGGCATCCTAGGGATCGCCTGTGATCCGTCCTCAGAGCTCGAGCTCCATGACGGGCACCCTCGGCTGCAGGGGAGGCGGAGCTGGGGTTGGGACCTGGTCGAGGTCGATGGTTGGGACCTGATCTGGGGTTCCGAGATCGAGTTCCGGGCCGAGGCCGAGGAAGTCGCGTGCCCTGCCGATGATGTCAGACACGGCGGCCGAGTTCGCCACGGCTTCCCGCGTTTGGGAATCAGCGTGGACCGTTCGGTGAACGGCGAGCTCGCCGGCGGCATGATCCCAGATGGCCCGATCGGGACCTGCCTCCGGGCGAGCGCCGAGGCATCGGATGGTGACGGGATCGGGGTTGGTGCACGCTCGGGTGGCGAGGTGGGCGCGCTGTTCGTCCCATGCTCGGCTGGCGAGTGATCCCGGTCCGTGTGTTTGGGCGAGCGCGTGTAGGTCGGGTGGCGTACAGGAGTTGCGCAGTCGGGCTATGAGGTAGGCGCGGTCACCGTGTTCGAGCGCAGGACGTTCGTCGGGCGCGGTGATGAGTCGGGCGGCGACTGCGTCTCGGGCTTCTTTGGTTTCGGGCTCGAGACGTGGGAGGTGGGGGTCGTCGGAGAGGGTGGGGGCGAGTTGATCGTGGCGGACGGCGTAGAGGCGGACGTCGTCTTTGCCGCGGGAGAGGCCGACGTAGACGCCTTGGTGGCTGGAGCGGTCGGTGGCCAGGTGCCGGCCGGTGGCGTAGGTCTCGCCTTGGGCGGCGTGGGAGGTGAGTACGTAGGCGTGGGTGAGGCCGCCGAGCACGCCTGGACGGACTTCGGCTGCGAGGAATTCGCGGGGGACGAAGATCGCACCGCGCTGATCGAAGTCGACCCACAGTCCATCATGGCCGGGTGTGAGGTCGACGGTGGTGACGGTGCCGCGAGTGCCGTTTCTGACGAAGCGGGTCTGGTCCCCCGTTTGAGGAGTGAGGTGGCGGGCCTGTTTGCGGCTGATCACTTCGTCGCCGGCTTGGAAGCTCTGCCCGGCGACGTGGCGGGTGGGGCCGTGGATGGTGCCGTCGGCGGTGAGCACGGCGCGGGCTCGGGTGTTGAGTTGGGCTCGTTCGTAGTGGTGTTCGGCGATCATGGCGGAGCGCGGAAGGTTCATGTCCTCGTTGGCGCGGGTGCGGTCGATGTACCAGTCCGCCACGAGCATGTCGAGCAGCTCGTCGGCTGACGCGGCGGTGGTGACGCGTCCGTCGTGGTCGAGCCGTTCGATAGCGGCCTCGATGTGGCCGTGGCGGTAGTCGTCGAGTGCAAGGCGCACCTCGCCGAGCTCGTCGCCGGTCTGGCGGCGGTTGACGGTGAGCTCGGGCGTGCGTTCCGGGTGGTCGGCGACGAGGTGGGCGAACATGCCGCCGGCGGTGACCGAGCCGTGCTGGGCCGGGTCACCGATGAGGCGCATGGTGGCGCCGGTGCGTTCGGCGAGGCGAAGGAGTGCGAGGAGGTCGCGAGTGCCGACGGTGGAGGCCTCGTCGACGAGCAGCACTGATCTCGGTCCGAGCGTTGGTCGGCGAGTTGCTGCGTTTTGGGCAAGCAGGGAGGCGACGGTGGAGGTCTCGATGCCGACGGCTTGGCCCAACACGTCGGCGGCGACTCCGGCGACGGCCGCGCCGACGACGTGGTAGCCGTCGGCTTCCCAGGCTCGGGTGGCGATTTCGAGGGCGAAGGTCTTGCCGGAGCCGGCGGGCCCGAGGACGCACTGGAACTGATCGCCCGACGCGCAGATGGCGGAGACCATTGCTGCCTGGTCGGGGCGGAGGCTTGGTCCCCGGGCGATCGTGTCGACGAGGCGGTTGGGGTCGACGACGCCGTGCCCGGTGTCGAAGCCGGCGGAGAACCGGTCGACGATCTCGATCTCGGCATCGAGGAGCTCGAGAGTCGTGTACACGGTGCCGCTGGCAACGGGGGCGGCGTGACCGTCACGGCGGAGGATGACGGCGCCGGGTCGGGCCCACCCGCCTTCGAGGGTGACCAGCTCGGGGCGGCAGCAGAACTCGTCGGCCAGATCCGCGATCTCGGCTGCGGTGAGCCGGTCTCGGGCCCATTCGGCCAAGGCTTGCACGACGTCGCGCCGGTCGAACACCGGTGTGAGCGCGGTGAGCCCATCGGGGCCGAGCATGATCGCGAACTGCCGGCGCAGGTCACGCTCGCTCGGCGGTGCGACGGTGTCGTCGCGCAGGAGGCTGTCGATGCGGCTCTGGTCATAGCCACGGGTGGCCAGCTCTTCGCGCCATCCGTCGATCAGGTCCTCGGCGTC
>JAHFUU010000432.1 GCA_023264915.1 Microthrixaceae bacterium
CGCCCTGGCTGCGTGCAGCACAGCAGCGAGACGGGATCGGCCACCTGATCCCGGCAATTCTCGAAGGGATTGAAGCGTGCCGCTTTCAGAGGACGAACAAAGGATCCTCTCAGAGATCGAGGCAAACCTCTATGAGACCGATCCTGGCCTCGCGCGCGACATCGCCGACACGACCATCTACACCGAAGCGTCGCGGCGGCTCAAGTGGTCTCTGATCGGGTTCTTCGCCGGCCTCGTGATGCTGGTGGGTGGGCTGTGGGTCAACATCGTGCTGTCGTGTGCAGGATTCCTCGTGATGTTGGCCTGTGCAGTGGCGATCGAGGGCAGCCTTCGCAAGATGGGCAAGGCCAGCTGGGAGCAGCTGACCCAGGGCATGCGCACTGACGGCATGCGCGACTTCCTTGGCAGCCGCACCCAGCGCGTGCGCGAGCGCTTCCGTCGAGAAGACGACGACAAGTAGCCAGCGGCCTCGGGGGCCTCAGGTGGTGGCGGAGGTCGCCGAGTGCCGGGGCGCGTGCGTGGGCCTGCGGATCAGAGGTCTCGGGTCCAGCGCATCCAGCAACCGTCCTCGGCCTGGACGGCAACTGACTCGTCGACCATCTCCGCCGCGAAGGTCGCGGCGTCCGCGTGCTCGGCCAACACCTGGAGCGGGGCCCTGGTCTTGGGCATGGCGGACGCCGCTCGCGTAGCGAACTCGGCGTGCGTCTCGGCCGCGGCCGGTGCCAGCCCTGCGAGATCAAGCCTCTCGACGGACTCCTGCCAGGCGACGCGCACCCTTGCGCTCGGATCCCGTGCGCCTTGGCGGCGGCTGTTCCAGCGTGATCGGCGCAAAGCCATGACCGCGATCACGTATGCGGCGGCAAGGGCGGCCACGACCAGGAGCCTGATCAACACCCACCAGATCGCCGAGAGCGGCTCAGCGCCAGCGCCCTGGTCGCCGGGGGAGCTGGCATCGAGCTGGTTCGGGTCGATCGCAGCGGGGCTTCGGGGCGCGGTCGGAGCGGTGCCGGGGACCGACGTGCCCGCGGAGTTCGTGGAGGTCGTGCTCGTGCCGCTCGGATCGCTCGTCGCCTGGGCCGGAGCGACGTCGGTCCAGCGCTGCATGTTCGGAGCGCCGCGACCGGGCGTCGGCTCGAACGACACCCACCCGTACTGGCCGAGGTAGACCTCTGGCCATGCGTGGGCGTGCTCGCCGCGCACGTGGTACAGGTTGGGATTCCTCGGGTCAGAGTCTCCCCAGGTGAACCCGACCGCGACCCTGGCCGGTATTCCCAGGCTGCGCGCCATCGCCGCGAACGTGCCCGCGAACTGCTCGCAGTAGCCCTCCTTGCGCTCGAGGAAGTCGTCGATGGCTCGCTCGCCGTGCCCGGCAGGAACCTTCAGGCTGTAGCGGAAGTCGGGTCCCTGGAACCAGTCCTGGAGTGCCTTCATCTTGCCGTAGGCGTCTGTGGCCTCCGCGGTCTGTCGTGCTGCGTCGTCGCGGGCCTTGCTCGAGAAGTCCGCGGGTAGCCCGAGGTACTTCTGGCGGATTTCCTCGGGGATCGCGCGGTCAGCACCCCTCAGCTGGTCGGGTGTGAACGAGGGGATCTTCGACTTGACCGTGTAGTTGAGTCCGTCAGAGGTGTCGAGCTGGGTGTCGACGATGAGGGTCGAGGAGTCAGACTGATAGCGAGCATTGGCGTCCTTGCTCACGAAGACCGGCTGGTAGGCGGCCGGGATCCACAACCTCGCCAGGCCGGTGATCTTGTAGCTCTGCTCGACCAGGGAGTTGTCAGCGGGAGGGGTCGGCGAATCGAGGTCACCGTCAGCCGCCACGAACTTGCCCTTGGATCTCCAGCTGTTCCCGTCGAAGGTGTCGAGGGAGGTCATGCGCCAGTAGGCGGCATTGGGGGATTCGACCTGGAACAGCTCGACGTTGGCTTGCTCGATGAGGCGGTTCTGTATCTCGACCAGAGGCGAGATCGTGAAGCGGTCGTTTGCGCCCTTGCCCGCTGAGCACTTGTTCCAGCAAAGCAGGGGATCTGAGTCCGAACCAGGAAGGTTGGGCCCCAGGGCGATCCCGGCGACAGCGGCTGTTGCCGCCAGCAGCGCGCCGGTCTTGGTCAACGATGCCGAACCGCGGGCGACATCGGTGCTCAGCCAACCCGCGCTGGTCTCCCTCTTCGCCACGGAGTGCATCAGCAAGAACGCCAAGGCGGTAGCCATGAACACCGACGTGGCCAGAACCCGGTTGAGCGTGGAGCCGAGAAGCGAGCAGAAGATGAACAGCGTCGTGGCTGGCACGACCGCCTCCCATGCCGACCACAGGCGGAAGGCCGCCCAGTCCGCGAGGAAGGCTGCGAAGTAAAGAGCGAGCGCGCACGCGATCAGGAAGCCGGTCTCGGGCGGGGCTGGAGCGGTCACGGTCTGGAAGGTGTTCCAGGATTGGGTGACAGCACTCCTTGAGGCTTCGAGGGTGGCGCCCGAGGGCAGGCCGTATCGGGTGGTGCTTGCGAACAGGAGGTAGGTGCCGACCAAGACCAGGCCGGCGAGACCGACGGTCCCTGACACAACGATGCCCCAGCCGCGCCGGCGGGCGAAGGCCAGGAGCGCGTGGCTGTAGACGGCGACGACCGTGAGTGGACCCAGGTAGGTCGAGTCGAGGAACACGCGGTTGAACCCGAAGACGACGGCGAGCGTCACTGCGGCAAGGGCGAGCTCGGCAGGCACCTGGTAGCGCGCGCGCCGCTCGGCCCCGACCTTCACCGAGGCGACAGCGGCGGTCATGCCTGACAGCGCCCCGAGGCTCGACGTCTGTCGGTTGGGTTCATCGAGCTGGCAGTGCAGGATGTCACCGAGCGGGCGGTCGGGCGGTTCATGGCGCTGGGATCCGAGAGGTCAAGAGGGGGTACCTGCCCGCCGGGAGAACGGGTCGAAGGGTAGCGAGCGATCAGCGGGCGAATCGTAGAGGTGGTCAGCGAAGATCTCGTCGCGGCTGCGCCGGCGAGTGCCGCGGCGCATGGCTCGGCTCCAGAGCTCGGGGAAGGGGCGATCAGAGGTCACCGTCAGCACGCCGGGCTTGATCGTGCGCGGGTCAGGGGCTGGCGAGGTTGGATCCCAGCTGGATCTGTCGAAACCGACGATTGTCACCGAGCCGAACCTCTGGCGGAGCCTTGCCAGCTGATCGAGCTCTGCGGCCGGCACGTTGGCGACGATCGCGATGAGGGCCCCGCCCGTGGAGGATCTGGCAGCGCGGTCGATCACGCGCCTGAATGCAGCGTCGTGGGTGGCTTCGACCGCGGCCAGATGCTCCATTATCGACTCGACATGAGCGTGCCCGGCTGCGAAGCCCGAGTCGGACCCGTCGGTGGTGATCAG
>JAHFUU010000433.1 GCA_023264915.1 Microthrixaceae bacterium
TGCTACGGTCCGCCGCGATGTCTGGGCCGCTCCTTGACGATCCGGTGCTTGCGATGCTCGACGATCATGCCGAAGCGGTGCGCAAAGCCCTCGAGTCCCTTGACGATTGGGGCCTGTCGGGCAACAAGCATCACCAGTACAACAGCGACGTGGTGGCAGACGCCGCTGCGATCGCTGCTCTTTCTGTGCACGGTGTGGGCATCCTCAGCGAAGAGTCGGGGCTGCACGAACCCGATGCGAGCATCGTCGTTATCGTTGACCCCGTCGACGGGTCGACCAACGCCTCCAAGCGCGTTCCCTGGTACGCAACGAGCCTCTGCGCGGTCGATGAGGAAGGGCCCCTGGCTGCTGTGGTGATGAACCTTGCGACGGGTGAGCGGTTCCGGGCGGTGCGCGGCCGGGGTGCGTGGCGAGACAGCACGCCCATGGAGCCGAGCATCGAGAACGACCTGACCCACGCGATCGTCGGCCTGTCCGGATTCCCCGGCTCGCACCTGGGGTGGAACCAGTACAGGGCCTTCGGTGCGGCCGCGCTCGACCTGTGCCTGGTGGCAGCTGGAAGGCTCGACGGGTACGTCGATTGCTCGGTGAACGCCCACGGTGTGTGGGACTTCGCGGCCGCCGCTCTCATCTGTGCCGAGGCCGGGGCACCAGTTGTCGATGCGGAGCATCGCGAGCTGGTGGTTCTCGATCCCGATGCGCGCCGCACCCCGGTCGCGGCAGCCAACCCCGAGCTGCTCGATCAGCTTCTTGCCGCGCGTCAGCGCGCTTGCGGCTGAAACCGAAGCCACCGAGGACGGACGGCTTCGCCGGCCCATCCACTCGATGCGACCCTATGGTCCCGGCCCGCCAGATCGACCTCGGGACCACCGTTACCCCGCTACCCTACGACGGGTCATGGCGGACACCCACTCCCTGCCGCAGCGTGCGCGACTGGTCGTGCACAAAGCCCTCCTGGTCATCTACCGGCATCTGCCGGTCGGTGCGCGGCGGCGTCTGGTTCGCTCCATCTCACCTTCCTTCACGGTGGGAGCCATCTGTCTCATAGAGCGACCCGACGGTCACGTGTTGCTGATCCGTCATGCCTACCGGCAACGATGGGGGATCCCGGGCGGCCTGCTCAAGCGACGCGAGGACCCAGCAGCTGCGGCGCACCGGGAAGTCCTCGAGGAGGTCGGGCTGAGGATCGAGCTCGTCGGCGAGCCCGCGACAGTGGTCGATGCCGTTCCCCAACGGGTGGACGTCGTGTTCCGTGCCAAGCCGGTCTCGCTCGAAGCCGTCGGCGAGATGCGGCCCTGCTCGCCAGAGATAGTCGATGCTCGCTGGTTCTCGCCCGATGCTCTCCCCGAGCTCCAGCACGAGACAGCTCAGGCACTCGTCGCGCTGGCCCGCTCTTGCCAGCCAGGGCTCGATCCGTTCACGTCGAGAAGACGATCAACAAGAACAACACCACGATGAACACGGCGGGGATCCACCACGGGACTCCGAGTGCAGTGATGAGAGCCCCGACAGCGACCAGCACGATCGCCGCGATCAAGAGCGTGACCGAGCGCTTGCGCGGCGAGTCGCTCTCTATGCCCTTGGGATGCCTGTCGTCTGGGACCTGGAACGGCTGGGTCATCGTGCCCCTTGTCGAGCGAGGCTGATCGGTACCAAACGATAGGTGCAGCTGGTCATCCGCGCACGAGAGCGGGCAACACTGCCTTCAAGTCAGAGCGAAGGCGAACCCGGTTCTCTTCGATGCCTGAACGGAACTCCTCGGCCGTGAGGAGGTCATCACCCAATCCGTTGGCCATGTTGTCGACAGTGCACACAGCGGCGAACCTGATGCCGGCCTCTTTGGCCAGGATGCACTCAGCGACGATGGTCATGCCGACGACGTCGCCGAAGGTGGCCAGCATCCGAACCTCCGCCGGTGTCTCGAAGCGAGGACCGGTCGATTGCACGTAGACGCCCGTGTCCTGGATCGGGGTGGACGTGGCCGAGCGCCAAGCCTCGATGATCTGGCTGCGCCAACCGAGGTCGAAGCCCGGCACCGTGTGGGCGGCGGCGTCGTCATGGAAGCTCGGGTTGACCTGGAGGCCGATGAAGTCCTCTGGCGCCACGACGGTTCCGACCCCCCAGTCACGCCGAAGGCTGCCAACCGATGCGATCGAGAGGACACGGTCACAGCCCAACCTGGCCAGGGCGGCCACGTGGGCGTGATGGGGCAGCAGGTGCGCGGGTGTGTAGCTTCCCGCGCCGTGCCTGGGCAGGACCACGTGATCACCGAGGTCGAACAGGACGACCGCAGGTAGGGGATCAACCTTGACCTGGACCCGCGAGCCTGAGCCGGCGTATTCCTCCACCTGCAGGCTGTGACCGACGACAAGGCCGAGCCGGTCGCCGGTGATCCCTGGAAGCCCGAAGCTCGAGGTCATCGCGAGAGCAACCTGGTCGCGCACCGACGAGCGTGCTCGATCACGTCTTCAGCCCCGGGGATCTCCCGGTGCCGCATCACGACCCTTCCCGCGATGACCGTGGTGTCCACCACGTCGCCACTGGCCGCGTACACGAGGTTGTCGACCAGTGCACCAGGGTTCATCTCAGGTCTGGCCGTATCGATCAGGAGGAAGTCGGCAGGAGCCCCCACCCCCGGGACCTGCCCGCCGAGGAGGGGTGATCGTCGGCCCTGGCCCACCGCTAGCGCCTCGTGGGCAGGCAGAACCGTGGGATCGTACGCAGCGTGCTTCTGGAGGAGAGCGAAGACCTTGAGGTCGGTCAGCAGGTCGAGGCTGTTGTTGGACGAAGCGCCGTCGGTGCCGAGCCCGATGTGCACGCCGGCACCAGCCGCGGTCGGGTACGGGAAGATGCGCCCGTTGGCCAGCTTCATGTTAGATACCGGATTGGTCACGATCGTGGCGCCCCGTTCGGCGACGAGCTCGTAGTCTTCCGGCTCCATCACGCAGCCGTGGGCCAGGATCGTGTTCGGGCCCAGAAGGCCGAGCCGGTCACAGTACGCGGCAGGTCGCTCGTCGGTGCCGGCCATCCAGTCATCCACCTCTCGAAGCGTCTCACACAGATGGATGTGGACGATGAGGTCGCGCTCGGACGCGGTGGATGCGACGAAGGCCAGCGACTCCTCGCTGACCGTGTAGATCGAGTGCGGGGTGAGTGAGGGTGTGACGAGAGGGCCGAAGGCGTCGAGGTCCTCCAGGGACTGCAGTGCCGTGTCGCGCAAAGCAGCCAGCCCCATCGAGTTGCGACCATCGAACAGGGGTGCACCGACGGTCGCGCGGATGCCAGCGTCCTGCGCGGCGCGAGCGGTTGCCGTCGGATGCCAGTACATGTCATGGAAGTGAGTCGTGCCGCTC
>JAHFUU010000434.1 GCA_023264915.1 Microthrixaceae bacterium
CGGCGATCATGGGTGGCCTCCGTGTGGGGATCGTTCCGGTTGTGCTCAACAGCGCACTGCTGCGCCACGAGCGCGATCTGCTCATGAAGGACGCGGACCCGAAGCTTCTGGTCGATGACCGCGAGCTGGAGCTCCTGTTGGATGGTGTCCCAGCGGAGCTGGCCGAGCACCCGCTTGCCCGACCCATGCACTACACGAGCGGGACGACCGGGGTCCCGAAGGGAGTGTGGTCCGGGGTTCTCGGTGACGAGGAAGGTCGGGCACTGCTCGCCGAGGAGAGGGACCTGTGGGGGCTCACGAGCACCGACCGCCAGCTCATCTGCTCACCGCTTCACCACTCCGTGGCGATCAGGTTCGCGGCGACGACGCTGCTGGCTGGCGGTGACGTGGTCATCCTGGGGCGTTTCGAAGCGCGGGTCGCTGCCCGGGCGATCACCGAGCTCAGGCCCACCTGCGGGTTCATGGTGCCAGCACACCTCCAGAGGCTGTTCGCGCTGGACCAAGCCCCGGACCTGGGTTGCTTCCGCCAGCTGGTGCACGCCGGCGCTCCGTGCCCCGAGAGCCTCAAGCTCGCTGCGATCCGCACCGTCGGCGCCGATTCGGTGTGGGAGTTCTACGGATCGACTGAGGGGCAGTTCACCGCCTGCTCCGCGGCTGAGTGGTTGGACCACCGGGGCACCGTGGGGCGCGCCCGGCCGGGCAGGGTCCTGTGGGCCGAGGAGGGCCGTGGGGAGGGGGTCGGTGGGGGCGTCGACGGGGACATCGATCCCGGTGGTGCAGGCGTCAAGCCAGGGACGGTGTGGTGCCGGGCCCCTCGGTATGCGAGGTGGGAGTACTGGCGCGACCCGGACAGGACTGGACGGGCGTGGCGCCGGACGCCAACAGGCGACGCGTTCACGGTGGGCGACCTGGGCCGCATCGACGGCGACGGCTTCCTCTACCTCGATGGGAGGAGGGACGACCTGATCATCACGGGCGGCGTGAACGTCTACCCGGTCGAGGTCGAACGTGCGCTGGCTGGTGCCCCAGGGGTTGGCGGCGTGGGCGTGTTCGGGGTGGACGACGAGCGCTGGGGTCAGAGGGTGTGCGCGGCCGTCGTGCCCGACCCTTCGTCGGCACCCGCGGACATCGACCAGCTGCATGCCTACGCCCGCTCGAAGCTGGCACCCTTCAAGTGCCCCAAGGACATCTACCTGATCGACGAGCTGCCACACACCGCCACGGGGAAGCTTCAGAGGCTCCGCCTGCCCGACGTGGTGGGCCTGTGATCAACGGCCTGTATCAACGCGCGGTTGGGGGCCTCACTTGCCTGGAGGGGGCGTGCTCACCGGGGCTTCGGGCACCGCCGTCGTGGTTGCGACGAGCACCTCCTCGAGCTGGGGGTAGTCCTTGCGTCCGACGGGATCACCGGGGGCCGAGGAGTCGGTGTTGCCCAGGGGGACGCTGGCGGGATTGCCGCCGACGATGAATCGAACAGCCTCGATCCCGACCAGCTCTGTGAGCGTGAACACGATCTGGGCCGCGGCCAGGCGCTGGCCCCTGCCCTCGATGGTGCCGAGGCTCCCGAAGTTCACCGTGGCGATGCCGTCCTGGACCCGGACGGAGTCGACCTGGGCGCTCTCTGGCACCGAAGATCGAAGGTCCTGGGCTCGCTGTTCTGCCGTCGGGCCCTTGATCAACTGGTCGAGGACGGCCTTGGGTACCTCGGCCGGGCCTGACTCACGGACCGGAACCGTGACCGGCACCAGCTCGTCGGCGGTGTCGGTCTCGCCCCCGACCTTGATGAAGTAGAGGGTCTGGGGCGCGGTTCGTGTCGGCGGCAGGCTCGTGGTCGTGGCGGGCTCCTTGAGGGCCTGCTCCTGGGGGGGAGGCAGCGCGAACCGCTGGGGCTCTTTGTCTTGGGGGATGCGGCAAGAGGCCGTCACCACTGAGACCGAGATCGCTGCGGTGGCAAGGGTTGCCCTCAGCAGTCGGTCCTTGAGGCTGGTGCATCGGTGGCGGGTCATGCGGTTGCAGCCTCGCCAGCGGAGCCGCTCTCGTCGATCGGGACTGTCGGGAGCTCCATCACGAACCTCGCCCCTGCCTTGGCGTCAGAGCGTTCTTCGACCCAGTCACATCCGCCGTGCAGGCGAGCATGCTCGTCCACCAGGGCCAGTCCCAACCCCACACCACTGTCGGCGCCCCGGTTGCCCCCCTCGCTTCCTCGGGAGAATCGGTCGAAGATGAGCTGGCGCTCGTCCTGTGGCACTCCATGCCCGGCGTCCTCGACGGCGATGCGCACGACCTCGTGCACCTCGCCAGCATCGTCGGGCTTCGAGTTGCCCAGGCTCACCTGGATCGAGGTGGCGCCTCCGGCGTACTTGTTGGCGTTGTCGAGGAGGTTGTCGATCACTCGCATGAAGCGTCGCTTGTCGAGCCTCACGACAGCTTCGCCGACGTCCTCGTCATAGATCACCCTGACGCCGGTCGCCCCGGAAGCGCCGATGGCCTGGATGATGAAGTCGACCACCATGACCTCCTCGAGGTGCAACGTGATCGCTCCGACGTCGAACCTGGAGATCTCGAGCAGATCCTCGACGAGCTGCTGGAACCGCTCGACGTCCGCTCGCATGAGGTCCAACGCCTTCCGGGCGCGCTCGGGCATCTCGCCGCGTGAGTTGTCGAGCACCTCGATCGATGCAGCCAGCGTCATGAGGGGTGACCGCAACTCGTGGCTGACCTCGGATGCAAACCGGGCATCACGGTCGATGCGGTCCTCGAGGGCCTGTGCCATCTCGTTGAACGAGGTGGTGAGCGTGTCCAGATCGGGGTCGCCGCTGACCTGGAGGCGTGTGTCAAGGCGACCCCCGGCGATTGCTTCAGCGGCGGTGCCGACGTCGGAAAGGGGAGCGAGAGCCCGGCGACTGACCCAGAAGCCGAAGAGCCCGCCTGCGATGGTGGTGAGAGCTCCTGCGCCGAGCAGCGAGATGGCCAACCCGTCGAGGGCCTTTTGGACCTCGATGAGGGGCACAGCCTCGTAGTAGCTGGCACTGTTCGACGGGATGGGGATCCCGACGGCGAGGTAGGGCTGGCCGTTCTTCGCGTAGTAGCGCATGGCGCCGGGCTGGCCGGTGGCCACCAGCTCTCGCAGGGACGAGGGCAGCTCATCTGGTCCGAACTCGAGGGAGTTCTTGGCGTGGCCCGCTCCCTTGTAGAAGATGATCGGCTGGGCACCCTCGGGTGTCGGGAGCGAAGCTATCAGCTTCTCGAAATCGACCTTTGGCAGGCCCAGCTCCTTGCTCACGGTCTCGGCGTTGGAGACCGCCCGTGCATGGGAGGAGGTGTCGCGGTGCTTGAGGAGGTTCTCCCGCGTG
>JAHFUU010000435.1 GCA_023264915.1 Microthrixaceae bacterium
GTTCGTCGCGATGCTGGGCGTCGACAAGCTCTTCGAGATGGTCATCCCAGCCATCTCACAGCACTTCGATCCCGAGAAGACAGCTGGCCAGTCTGCCATCGTCCAGTTCGACGTCAAGGACAGCGACGGTGAGGCCCACTCGTTCAACATCACCGTCGAGAACGGCGAGTGCACCGGCGCCGCAGGAGCCAACGACGCTGCGCGCCTCACCCTTGGCTTCGCGATGCCGACGTTCCTCCGCTTCCTCGCGGGGCTGGTCGACCCGATGCAGGCCTTCATGTCCGGCCAGCTACAGGTGACCGGCGACATGGTGTTCGCGATGACCTTCCAGACCTGGTTCAAGCTCGACTGAGGTCTCGACGCCCGTCCACGTCGCCCGACAACCCGGTGTCGTCTGACGGGCTCCGTACCTCTGACGAGTGATGGGAGTGCGTGAGGAAGGCATCGTCGACCCATAATGAGCCCGGAGCTCTCGCCACCAGAGGTGCCCGATGCCAGTGGAGGGGACCGAGGTCAGCCTTGGGGCGATTCGTCGCACGCCTTGAGGTTGATCCTCACAGGCCGGTCACATGGCACCGGCTGCCACTCGAGCGGCGCGTAGCGCAGGTGGCCGTACCCCCCCGCCAGGCCGAGGTGCTTCACGAGGCCCGGTTCCACATCGCTTGGGACCGACCAACCGTCGAACATGAAGCCGTCCCAGCCCGCATAGACCGTCACGCTCCCCGGCCTCTGGCCAGGGGACAGCTTGGCGCGCACCTTGAAGGATCCTGCATCGTTGGAGATCTCGACCATGTGGTGGTCGGCGATCCCCTCACGCGCGGCATCCTCTGGGTTCACCACGGCATGGGGCTCACCACGGTGAGTCTCCAGCAGGACGGGGTTCGCCATGTTCATCGCATGGATCGACCAGCGATTGTGGCCTGTGCTCAAGATGTACGGGTGAGGCCCACCCATCGGAGGCGGATCCTTGTGCACGGGCAACTCCTCGCCCGCCTCCACGAACCACGGGTGCTCGATCAGGAACTGGGCCCGCCTCGTGAGCGTCGGGTACGGGGCGCCCCGCTCGACGTGGTTGGTGAAGGCCGTGAACAGGCGGCCGTCCTCGGGCCAAGGCGTCGCCTCGCCGCGCCCGAGGGGGGTGCGGCCCCAATCGGTGAATCGCAACCGGCCTGTCTCGCGCAGCTTCTCGAGGTTGGAGTCCTCAGGCAGCGTCCCCACGTACGCGGCATCTCGTACCGACTCATCGACAACCTGCTCGGTCGTGGTCAGCTTGCCGCCGAAGGTGAATGCCGACCAGAGCTGGTCGTACCGGCGAGCCATGCCGTCATGGGTGACGTAGCGCTCGACACCTCGCTTCTCGGCGCGGCGAGCCAGAGCCGAGCACAGATCAGCGAAGATCTCCCACTCGGGACGGGACTCGCCTGCGGGCTTCACCACCTGGTCGCCGAGAACCATCTCCATCGACGGCATGTGCAGCGCCGCCTTCTCGTAGTGCTGCGCGGCGGGCAGGACGATGTCTGCATGCATGGCCGTAGCGGACAACCTGAAGTCGATGGTCACGATCAGGTCGAGCTTGGGCCACAGGTTTGCCAGCATCGCCTCGCGGCCCCCTCGCGTGCGGCGCAAGATGTTGCCGCCACACTCGATGAGGACCCGCGGCGGGGTGTCAGGACCAGGCCGCTGGAGCCCATCCCACCAGCCTGCTTCCAGAGCCTCCTCGACGAACTCGTCGAACCGACGGTCCATCGGCTCGCCCCAGCTCTCGTTGTTCCATCGGTCGCGGAAGCCGCAGTGCCAGTACCAGAAGAAGAAGGGTGGGACCATCTGGCGCGCGGCGGGACTTCGGAACATCTCGAAGCTCGCGATCTCGTCGGTCATCGTCGGGTCGGATGCCTTGAGGGCTTGCTCGAAGGCGTCCATCATCGCGAGCGCCGCCTCGGTCCCCTCGTGACCGGCTTTGGGCTTGGAGGCGCTTATCAGCAGACCGTCGCCGTGGGTGACGTTCCACCATCCCGTACCCGTTCCCTTCCGTCCCCAGTTGCCGGTCAGGGCGAGCAACAAGTGGGTCGACCGCTGGAACAGGTCCGCGTGGTAGGTCTTGGACGCCGATCCGCCCATCGCCACCATCGTCCGGCCCGAGCCAGCCATCCTGGCCATCGACCGAATGGTGCCGGGGTTGACCCCCGTGATCGCTGAGGCCGCCTCGGGCGTGTACTCGTCGAGGTGCTCGCGCACGCGGACGAACAGCGGGGTGACCACCACGGTCTTGCCATCGGCGAGGGACACCTCGACCTCGCCCTCGAGTGCAGGCGAGTAGTCACACAACAGGTTGCCCCTGTCGGCCGGAACGGCTCCTCTGGATGGGTCCAGGTGGAAGAACTGGTCGTCGCGCCCACCGTGATCGAGGTCGCTCGCTCTCAAGAAGCGGCCCGTGTCGGGTCGGACAAGCAGTGACAGGTCGGTCTGCGTGCGCACGAAGTCCTCGTCGACCAGGCCCTCGGCAACGATCACGTGGCACATCGACAGGGCAAGGGCGGGATCGCTGCCCCACCGGATCGGCACGTGCATGTCGACATGGGAGTGCGAGGGGCTCACGTCAGGTGAGATCAACACGAGCTTGGCGCCGCGGTACCGAGCCTCGGTCATGTAGTGGTAGACGGGGATGAGCGTGTACGCGGGGTTGATGTGCCAGATGAACATCGTGTCGCAGTTGAAGATGTCGAGGGGACGCATCAGTTGGTTCGGCTTGCCGAAGGTGATCTGCAAGCCCGCCGCGTAGTCGTTGATCGACCCGTTCAGGTCGGTGATGGTGCCGCCCAACAGCCCGATGAAACGGTCAGCCCCCATGCCGGTGCCGACCTCTGGCGTGCCCTCACGCATGATCGCCTCGGCGCCCGGCCCCTCGAGGGTGTCGATGATGCGATCAGCGATCTCCTCGAGCGCCTCGTCCCAGCTGATGCGCTCCCACTGGCCCGAGCCACGCTCGCCCACGCGTCGCATCGGGTGCAGCACGCGATCCGGCGCGTCGAGCTGGCGGCTCCATGCCGCTCCCTTGTTGCACCCGAGCGGAAGGTCGTCGGGCACCTCCGATGGGGGTGTCGGTCCCTTGCCAGGCCCAGCGATCTCCTCGCGAAGGACCTGACCATCACGGACATAGACGCGGTAGGTGCAGTTGGCCGGGTAGCAGTCGACGCAATGCGATCCCCAACGGGTTTCGTCGAACTCTATGCGCTCGCGGTAGCGACGCTGCCAGCCCTGATCGCTCATAGCCACAGGATCGACCTCCTCAGGGCTGCCCCCTGGCCGCCCGTCCGCTAAAGTAGTGAACGTTCATTTATCCCGTCAA
>JAHFUU010000043.1 GCA_023264915.1 Microthrixaceae bacterium
GCCATGGCTTCTGCAGTTCCCCTTTGGGCGCGGATCCAGGGTTGGGCAGACATCGCGGGACGTACGAGCCTGCTCGGGCTCGACTACAAGCCTCCCTACCCGGGTGCCTACAGCGCTGTGGCCGGAGCGGTCGGGGTTGACGGGTTCACCGTCTTCTGCACGATCGTGATCTGTTGGGTCGTTGTCCTCACTGCCTTCGCTGCGGACTCCTACCTGCGACGAGAAGGCCTTGATGGTCCCGAGCTGTATGTCCTGTTGCTCATCTCAGCTGCCGGGGGCGTCCTGCTGGCCTCCGCGAACGACCTCATCGCGCTGTTCCTGGGGCTCGAGACGATGTCGATCGCGGTCTACCTGCTGGCGGCCATGCATCTCAAGCGCGCCCAGTCCCAAGAGGCCGGAATGAAGTACTTCGTGCTGGGAGCGTTCTCCTCGGCGTTCTTGCTCTACGGGATCGCCATGCTCTATGGCGCCACCGGCACGACGAACCTCATCGGCATGAAGACCGTGCTTGCCTCGAGCGTGGCGTTGAACGACTCGCTGCTCTTGTTGGGGTTCGGGTTCATGCTCGTCGGGTTCGGCTTCAAGATCTCCGCCGTCCCGTTCCATTCCTGGAGTCCAGACGTCTATGACGGCGCGCCGACTCCGGCTGTGGTGTACATGTCTGCTGGGGTCAAGCTCGCAGCCTTCGCTGGACTCGTGCGGGTGTTCGTCGTGTCGTTCGGCCAGTACTCGACTGATTGGCAACCCCTCGTCTACGGCCTGGCGGTCCTGTCGCTCGTCGTGGGAGCCGTCATCGGCATGGTCCAGACCAACGTCAAGCGGATGCTCGCCTACTCCTCGATCAGCCACGCCGGCTTCTTGCTCGTCGCGGTCGAGGCGTCCAGCCCGATCGGTACCTCCGCCTTGCTGTTCTACCTGACCGTCTATGTGTTCATGGTTGCGGGGTCCTTCGGGGTCGCCGCGCTGGTCGGCCGTACCGGCGACGGGCGCCACAACCTCGATGACTACAGGGGGCTCAACCGGACGAACCCAGGCCTGGCTGCGGCGCTGGTGCTGTTCCTGCTTGCCCAGGCCGGCGTGCCGTTCACCTCTGGCTTCTTGGCCAAGTTCTATGCGATCGGCGCTGCGGTGTCGGCTGGGTCCTACTACCTGGCGATCCTGGCGGTCGTTGCGTCGGTCATAGCAGCCTTCATCTACCTGCGGATCATCATCGCCATGTACATGAGCGAAGGCGGTCAAGGGGGTGCTGACGCCGCCCCGAACAACGCTGATCGCATCCACGTCCCGTTCACGGCTGGGTTGGGCATCGCCATCTGTGTCCTTGTGACGCTGGCGTTCGGCCTGTTCCCTGACTCTCTCACCAACCTGACCGACAAGGCCCGGCCTGTGCTGGTCCAAGAGGCCAAGCCAACAGCCCAAGGAGGGTCCAGCTCCCTCGGTGGCGCGACCCCGATGACCCAGGGCGCGGGCACCACCCCATCGGCGCCCGCGCCACCGACTCCGAGCAGCGAACCGGCACCGACGACCTCGTCGCGTGAAGGCACCGCGACGACACAGCCGGCCGCTTCCCGCACCTCACAGACCAACTCGACCTCGCGCACCCAGACCACGGGCACGACCTCAACCTCCCAGACACCTGGGACCAGCGCTCCGGGTGCACAAGCTCGGGCTGGGGCGGAGCCCCGCTAGCCAGCGGTCTTGATGGAGGCAACGCCGGGCTTGTTGCCGTGGGAGGCGATCGAAGAGTCGTCGCCCGCGCGGCCTCCCACGTAGCGGTCCAAGAAGTCGACCAGCACCAGCTCATGGACTGCGGCCCAAGGTGCTGCCCCCTGGACCACGGGCAGGTGGTCAGCACCCACCAGGGTGAGGAAGAACCGGTGTGTCTTGACCTGGCCCCACACGGTGGTCGAGTTCGAGTACGGCACGACGCTGTCGTGGTCGCCGTGCTCCAGCAGCAGTGGCGCCGACCCGACCGAGCCGCCGCCGGCTCCCATCGCGTCCGGGGCGAAGGCCACCACAGCTCGAACCCGCGGGTCCGCGCGCATGGGGAAGTAGCCGATGTCCAGGGCTGTGTCGGCTCCGTCAGAGTGGCCCACCACGCCCACCTTGGAGGAGTCGACACGTCCGGCCAGGGGAGCTCCCGCGGAGGCGACCGACGAGATCACGAAGGTGACATCGCCGGCTTGGTTGGGCAGGTCGCCCCTGTCCAGGTTCGCTCCGGCCCTGTTGCGGTCAGTGAGCGGGAACGATGGAGCGGCGACGACGTAGCCGGCAGCGGCCATGACCTGCGCGATGTGGGCGTAAGGGCCGGGGCCGATCTCGAAGCCGTGAGCGAAGACCACCAGCGGGTAAGGCCCGCCATCGTCATTGGGGTAGTACACCGTCGTCGGCAGGGACCGCGAGCTTGCGATGGTGCGCCCGCGGCTGACGGTCTTGCGGGAGCTGTCGACCAGCGACAAGGAAGTGGTCGTCACCTGATGAGGCGCACCCACGGGCCGGGGTGCAGATCGTGGTGTGGTTGGCGCAGCGGGCGCAGTCGTGGTGGGACCCGGCATCGTCGGAGGTGCCAGAGTCGGAAGAACGGCTTGGCCCGTGGTGGCTGGCCCGGAACCGATCGACAGGGCCGTCGCGCCCGGCGCCACGGATTGGCTCGAGTTGGTGGCCGACGGCCCCTCGGCTGCCGTCTCTGATCGGCCGCAGGAGCCTGCCGTCAGGGCCACAGCCACCAGCAAGGTGGTTGCGGACCATCGGCGGTCGGCTCGGCTCACGGCTCGCACCGGCCCCGTTGCTGAACGGCCCCAGGTCCAGTTCCAGGCCCAGGCCCAGTTCCAGGGGCCGGTCCAGGTTCCGGTGCTCGCAGATGCGACCTGAGAGCCCGTGCCAGAGACGTTGTCATGCCGTCACGATGGTAGGAGGAGCGCGAGGCCCGCTCGGGAATGGTCACCTGAGGCGGATCCAGGTCGAGGCACAGCCGCGGGACGCGCCCATGTTCCACAAGCCGCGCCGGTCACCCGGGCCGTAGCCGTCGCGGGCATCCTCACTCAGGGTTGGTTGCATCAGCTCCTTGGTGTCATCGACGTGATCGAGCCCGACGAGATGCCCGAGCTCGTGTAGCAGCACGTTGCCGACCGTCGCGCCTGCTCCGAAGCCCGGGGTGAGGTCCGCCCCGGCCAGCAGCACGACTGCTCCCGATACGAACAGGCGGTCGCCGCTGTCAAAGATGATCACCTCGGGCACCGCCACCCCGACCGTGTCGGCGTTGTCGTTGTTGAACAGGTCTGTCTGGTCATGGGTCGCCCAGCCGATGACCACAGGCTCGTACACGTTCTTGAGGTCGGAGATCCGGCCGGATCGCGGTGAGGAGGCGGGTATGGCCTCAGTGGTGCCGTCATAGCTGAAACGGAGGCCTGTCGCCGCCTCGAGCTTGCGCACCGCCTCTTGTACGAGCGAGAGGCCGTTGGGAGGGCCCCCAGCGGCGTGGACCACGTAGTGCGTGGTTCTGCACGGATTGAATCCGCCCGACTTGCCGGCGAAGCTCGACAGAGCCTTGTACTGGCCCTGGTTCGGAGGCCGGGCCGGAACCCGGAGGTCGCCCGAAGACACGTCCTCTCCGAGAAGGTCCGCGTCCGAAGGTCCCCTCGCGATCGTGACTGGTGGCGAGGGTCGTGAGGCCTGCGGGACCGTTGCCAGGGTGGCGGTCGGGTCAGAGGCCGCTTCAGTGCTGGTGGGTGCGGCTGTGGTCGACGTGGCCGGCTTGGCCGAAGCGGTGGGTAGCACCCCCGCACCGGGCCCGTCCGCTCCACTCGTTTGAGCCTGGTCGGTCCGACCCGAAAACGCGACGGCCGCCGCGACGGCACCCAGCACCGCTACGGCAACCACGAGAACCGCCCATGGCCAGGTGCGCGACCGAGGCCCCGTCGGGGGTGCAGCCCCCGAGGCGATTGGCTCCGTGGGCGCCTGGGGGGGCAAGTGCAAGGGTGACGTTTCGGGCCCCCCTCGTCCGCTCAACGGTGCTGGCTGGTCGCCTTTGCCTGGTGGTAGGTGGTCAGCGGGCACGCGACAATCATGGCCCATATCGCGTGCGTGTAGAGGCCAGCGACTCCCGCTCACGCGAGGCGCTCAGCGTGTGGGCACTCGGCGGGGGGGTTCTACCCGGTAGGCGAGGACAGCGACACAACCCAACATGATGAGCGTCAGAAGCAGCTGGCACCCCTCGATCAGCGCGGGCTCTTCAGGTGCGAGCCCAGCCAGCAGCAGAGCTGCCGTGGCCAGGAACCCCGCCGCCACGGCAAGCCGTGAGTTTACGAAGCTGTTCCAGTTCGGTGGCGCTGCCATCTCGGGTTTGTCGGCATTCGATCAGTCGCGCTGAAGTCAAGAGCGGGTCAACTGGCTCATTTCATCCATTGAGGTCATCCTGGCGACGGCGGGTCAGGGTGCGCCGGCCGCTGTCAGCGGGAAGCTCGCTCGAATGTGCCGGTGAGCGGGCATCTGCCAGCCCGGGGGGACAAGCCGGGCGTGCCCCCAGGTTGCTGCGCGCGCCGAGCGTCAGCTGTCCTCGGCAGCGAGGTCGACCTCGACGGCCAGCTCGGCGGCCTCGTCGAGCTCCATGGCGATCACCGATCCGGCGGCCTCGATGTCGGCGTGAGCCAGCTCGATCAGGTCGAGATGGTCGCGAGGACCGAGAACCGCCAGCTTGGACACGGGCGTGCGGAGCGATCTGTGCTGGGCGCTCTTGGCCTTGTTGATCTCGCCAAGGACCCAAACTGCGAGCGGGTAGACCTCGGACTCGTTGGTGTCCTCAGCGGTGCCATGCACCGCCTCGGCAGCGCTCGGCCACCCCGTTCGATGGACCGACCCCTCGTTCCACCAGGACCAGACCTCTTCGGTGGCAAAGACCATGAACGGTGCGAGCAGGCGCAACAGGATCGACAGCACGCGCCTCAGGGTCGCGTGTGCCGATGCCGCTGCCTGGGTTCCTGTGGCCCCGTAAGCGCGTGACTTGACCAGCTCGACATAGTGATCACACACATCCCAGAAGAAGGCTTCGACCTTCTCGAGCGCCCGGGCGTAGTCGAAGTCGTCGAACGCGCTGGTCGCCTCGTTCACGATGCCGGCCAGCGCGAGCAGCAGTGAGCGGTCGACCGGCTCGGTGATGGCGCGCGGGCCGAGCTCGCTCGGCGCGGGCACAGCCCCGGCCCGTTCACCTAGCCCGAGCACGAACCTCGAGACGTTCAAGATCTTGATGGCGAACTTGCGTCCAACACGCATCTGCTTGGGGTCAGCGGCGGTATCGGTACCCGGGCGCCCGCGGGCGGCCCAGTAGCGCACTCCGTCCGCTCCGAACTCCTCGAGCAGGGGCATGGGCGTGACCACGTTGTCCTTGGACTTGGACATCTTCTTGCGGTCGGGGTCGAGCACCCATCCGTTGAGGGTGACGTGGTGCCAGGGCAGGGTGCCGTGCTCGTACTCGGCGCGGAGCACGGTCGAGAACAGCCAGGTGCGGATTATCTCTGGTCCCTGGGGCCGCAGGTCCATCGGGAAGGTCCGCCAGAGCAGGTCCTCGTCGAAGGCCCAGCCCGTGGCGATCTGTGGGGTGAGCGATGACGTTGCCCAGGTGTCCATGACGTCGGCGTCGCCCACGAACCCGCCGGGCTGGCCGCGTTGGGCCTCGCCGTAACCCGGTGGAGTGTGGCTCGACGGGTCGACAGGGAGCATCTCGCGCGTGGGGGTCAAGGGCCGTTCGACAACGGCTTGGCCGTCGTCGTCCAGCGGATACCAGATTGGGATCGGCACCCCGAAGAATCGTTGCCGCGAGACGAGCCAGTCAGTGGCAAGGCCCTTGACCCAGTCGTCATATCGCTCGCGCATGAACTGCGGGTGCCAGACGAGCTGGCGGCCGGCTGCCAGGAGCTTGTCGCGCAGCTCGGGGTCGCGCGCCCCGTTCCGGATGTACCACTGGCGGCTGGTGACGATCTCGAGCGGCTTGTCACCCTTCTCGAAGAACTTCACCGCGTGGGTGATCTTGCGCGGATCACCTTCGATGTCTCCGTTGGCAGACATCAACGCGACGACTCGATCACGTGCACCCCGGGCAGTCTTGCCGGCAAGCTCGGCGTAAGCCTCGCGACCGCCTAGTGCCGTGAGCCAATCAGGGGTCTCGCGTGCCAAACGACCGTCACGGTCCACGATCGAACGCACAGGCAGGTCGAGCTCGCGCCACCACACCACGTCGGTCGTGTCACCGAAGGTGCAGACCATGGCGATTCCGGTGCCCTTGTCGGGATCAGCGAGCCCATGGGTCAGGATCGGGACCTCGACCTCGAACAGCGGTGTGACCAGGGTCGTGCCGACCAGGTCGGCATAGCGCTCGTCGTCGGGATGCACCACACACGCGACGCATGCAGGCAGCAGCTCGGGCCTTGTCGTGTCGACGCGCAACGGCGCGCCGTCACCCCGGCGGAACAGCATCGTGTGGTAGAAGCTGACCTCGTCGCGGTCTTCGAGCTCTGCTTGGGCGACAGCGGTCTGGAAGGTCACGTCCCAAAGCGTCGGGGCCTCGGACAGGTAGGCCTGGCCACGCTCGAGGTTGGACAGGAAGGCCCACTGCGAAACAGCTTGCGCGTGATCGTCGATGGTCGCATACGTGAGTGACCAGTCAACAGAGAGCCCTAGCGTTCGCCACAGGTGCTCGAAGGCCTTCTCGTCCCGTGTGGTGAGGGTGTGGCAGAGCTCGATGAAGTTGCGGCGTGAGATGGCAAGCGGTGGTTTGGGTGGATCTTCGGGCGGCTTGAACCCGGGGTCATAGGGAACCGACGGGTCACAGGTGACCCCGTAGAAGTTCTGCACGCGGCGCTCGGTGGGCAGGCCGTTGTCGTCCCAGCCCATCGGGTAGAAGACCTCGTCCCCGACCATGCGGCGATAGCGGGCTATGGCATCGGTCTGCACGTACCCGAACACCGATCCCATGTGGAGGCTTCCGCTGACCGTCGGCGGTGGTGTGTCGATCGAGAAGATCTCGTCACGGGTTCGAGAGCGGTCAAAGGCGAACAGGTTGCTGGCTTCCCACCGGTCTGACCACTTCGCTTCCAGGCCCTCGATCGAGGGCTTGTCAGGGATCTGCATGCGCTGAGGCTACTAACTGCGTCGCGGGGGCTGCGCCCCCGGCGGACGGCCTTGGGCCGTGCGCACTTTCACCGGCGGGTTCCGTGGCGGTCGTGCCGCCGGGCGGCGCCTGCCGCATCGACAACGACTGTTCGATCAGGGTTGGGTTCGTCCCGGCTCACCTTCAGAAGGTGCCCCACGATCATGGGTTGTGGGGTGCGATGCCGTCAGCAAGCCCGGCATTGCCGCATCGAGAGCTCTCACTCCTAGACTCCGACTCGTGATCGAGCCCGCAACGCCGTCTGCCGGCCTTGGGGTGCTGCACATGTTCTGCCGCGCAACTCCCTCCTTTGATCGCCAGGCAGCGGTCGATGCCGTGCACCGGGCCGAGGCGACGGGCGACCAGGTGATCGCCGTCGCGATCCTCGGGCACAAGGCTGACGTCGCGCTCATGTGCCTGAGCGATGACCTGTGGCGGCTCCGCCGGCTCCAGACGCGCGTGCAAGGAGCTGGCCTCGACCTGGTCGACTCGTATATGTCGCTCACCGAAGTGTCCGAATACGCCCAGGGAATCCCAGAGGAGATGCGCGACGCCCGGCTTCGGCCCAACCTGCCGCCGCAGGGAAAGCCCGCCTGGTGCTTCTACCCGATGTCCAAGTCCAGGGTTGCAGGCGCGAACTGGTTCAGCCTGCCTTTCGCGGAGCGCGAGCAGCTCATGCACGAGCACGGCACGTCGGGCCGGGCATTCGCCGGCCGGGTCCTGCAGGTGGTGACAGGCTCGACCGGCATCGACAACTACGAGTGGGGCGTCACCCTGTTCGCCGCCAGGCCCGATGACCTGAAGGAGGTCGTGTACACGATGCGTTTCGACCGGGCCTCGGCTGGCTACGGCGTCTTCGGTCCCTTCTATGCAGGGATGGTCGCAAGCATCGAGGAGGTTCTCTCCGAGGTGGGTCCAGCCGACGAGGGCGAGCGGTGACGGGCTTCTCGACGGACTCCTCGATCGGCTGTGAACCGGGCGAGAGAGCGGCTCCTGCCGCGGCGAGCGGCGCGCGCCAGGCTCTGGTCAGAGAGGACCATCGAGATCGAGAGCCTCGGGCGCGCCGAGTCGCTGGCCCAGATGAGCGGTCCGCGAGCAGCGGCACAGGTGGGGCCATGGCACTCACCGGCGAGGCACCAGGTGAGGGGTCGCTGACTTCGCTCGAGCGGTTGCGGTTCCGGCTCCGCCAGCTGGGTTCGGTTGTGGTCGCGTTCAGCGGCGGTGCTGACTCAGCGTTGTTGGCTTGGGCTGCCCATGACACGCTCGGTCGCGGCGACGCTCTCGTGGTCACGGCCGTCTCGCCATCGTTGGCCGGCGCTGAGCTGGATGGCTGCGAGGCTGTTGCACGTGAGTGGGGACTCAACTGGACCACCGTCACCACCGGCGAGTTGGAGGATCTCGACTACCGTCGCAATGACGGGCTCCGGTGTGCGCACTGCAAGGCAGCGTTGCTCGATGCGGTCGCACCCTTGGCATCGGCAAGGGGTGCGACAGTGGTTCTCGGTGTGAACGTCGATGACCTCGGTGACCACCGCCCTGGTCAGCGGGCGGCCAGCGCACGTGGAGCTGCTTTCCCGCTCGTGGATGCGGGCTTCACGAAGGCAGACGTGAGGCGAGTCTCAGCTGAGGTCGGCCTGCGGACCTGGGACAAGCCCGCGGCCGCATGCCTGGCCTCCCGTGTGCCGTACGGGACCCCGGTGACCCTGCAAGTGCTGAGGTCCGTGGAGAGCGCCGAGGCGGGCCTGAGGACGTTGGGCTTCGATTCGTTGCGCGTTCGCCACTACGGTGACGCGGCGCGCATCGAGGTTCCCCTCGCCGACCTCCCCGCCGTCGTCGAACGGCGCGCGGCTGTAGTCGATGCCGTCCGCGGCGCCGGGTACCGCTACGTGACCGTGGATCTCGAAGGCTTGCGTTCTGGCAACCTCAACCAGGTGCTGGCTGAAAGACAGGGATAGAGCGCTCGCCGGCATCAACCAGGGCCGGGTCACGCGAAGCCAGCCAACGATCGCGCGTGTTGCCCGCCCGAGGCACGACATGTGAAGGTGCGGGTCGACCACGGACCCATAACCGGATCTTGACCAAATCAACGTCAACTCCGAACGGCTTCAAGTCGATGGGACAGGGCAAGGTGGGCCGTTTGGCCCATGGCTGTCGGTGTTGGACCCGCCAGGAGACGACCAAGATGTTCAAGAGGACCCGTGCCGCAGCCAGCCCCACTCCCGGGGCTCGGCGCTTGAGTGAGGAGCTAGACCTCCTGGAGCAGATCCATGCAGCTGGCGGCGAGATCAGCTTCGGGGCTCCGACCCGGTGCCCGGCCTGCTCGGCTGTGGGCATCGTAGACAGGATCCTCAACGGCGTGCAGTGCAACGGCTGCCTGCGCTGCGGGGCCGAGTGGTCTTTCAGTGCCAAGGCTGTAGCCCTCTTCGAGGATGCGCATCGGAGCTCCGATCAGCCCCAGGTCGTGGGATCCGGCGTCCTGCTCGCTGATCTCGAGCCGGGAACTGACTGGGCTCATGTCACCAAGGAGCGCTTCGTGGCCATGAGTGAGACCTTCGAGCGCACCGACCCATGAGCTGTGGCGGTCGGTGACTGCCAGGAGGTCGCAGCGACTCCGGGCAGCGACTTGAGAGCGCTGCTTGTGGACAGCATGGACGTGCGTGATGCGGTCCAGGTCAGGCTGGACCGGCACGGAGAAGATCGTCGCCGGCCTCGCTCAGGCGGGCAGCAGCCTCCAGCACGCGTGGGCCGCCGGCCGTAGGGGCGACGGCGATCAGCACGCCGGCCACCTGGGAAGCGGACACCTCTGCATCCCGAGCCAACTCGAGCACGGCCTCATATGAGCCGGTCGGCGCACCGACCGCGATCAGCGCTGCCAGCCGCACGAGGACGTAGTTGACGTCGTCCAGGCCCGAAGCCTCGAGGTTCTCCGCGTTCATCTGCAGGATGCTGTCGCCGAGGTTGCCGCTCCCGGTCTGGATCTGCATCAGCTCGCCGAGCATGTCGTCGATTCGGCTCATGGTGTCTCCCTGTCTACCCGCTTCTAGGTAGGGCCA
>JAHFUU010000044.1 GCA_023264915.1 Microthrixaceae bacterium
ACCCCGGCACCGGCTGCCACCCGGGCACCGGCTCCGGCCCAGACAAGCGCGCGGGCAAGCACGAGGCCCCCTCCCGTGAGCGCCCCTCCCCTGGGCGCCGCAGCCACGCCGCGAGCAGCATCGACAAGCGGGAGCTCCAGGGTGAATGCGAAGCCAGAGGCGAAGGCCACGCCAGCCCCCGCTGCACCAGCCAGGCCTTCGGCAACAAGACCCGCGCCGGCCAAACCCACCCCGGCCAAACCGGTGCCGGCCAAGCCCGTGCCCGCGAAGCCCGTGGCAGCCAAGCCCGTGCCCGCGAAGCCTGTGGCAGCCAAACCCGTGCCCGCGAAGCCCGCCGCAGCCAAACCCGTGCCCGCGAAGCCCGCCGCAGCCAAACCCGTGCCCGCGAAGCCCGTGGCAGCAAAACCCGTTGCCGCCAAGCCCGTGGCAGCAAAACCCGTTGCCGCCAAGCCCGGATCCCCGAAAGCGGTCAAACCCGCAGCCGGCAAAGCTGCGACCAAGAAGGCAGCAGCAAGGAAGCCTGCCAAGGCTGGACCAGAGAGGGCCGCTTCGGCCAGCACCACAAGGGACAGCGCCGTCAAGCCAACTGTCAGGAGCACTGCCGATTCGGCCGAACCCGCCGCCGCTAGCGCGCCCGAGATCCGGAGACCGTCGTGGGGCCTGACTGCCGATCAACAGATAGCGATTCGAAATCAGTCCTCCCGGGCTGACGCGAAGAACCTTGCGGCTGCACGCTTCGCCGCCGCGAGCCGCGCGCTGAAGTCACTCGATCTCGAAGTCGACAAGGCTCCTCCCGCCCCCGCTGGCCTTGCAGCTGGGCCAGCGGCAACCGGCGCGAGCGATCTTGGTGCCACCGCCGAGGCGAAGGCCGGCCCGGCACCCGCCACAGGCGTTCCCTCGGATGCTCTGTTGGAGGTCAAGCCCCCCATCCAGCGGTCCGACCCCGGCCACATCGGCGAGAGGCTGGTGATCTTCGGCGACCGGGTCGAGCTGCATGACAGGAACGACCGGGTCCGGCAGGTGATCTCAGGCGACGACATCGTCGATGTGGTAGTCCACAAGCGGTTCGCCGGCGCGACCGTGACGGTCGAGAGCCTCGACGGGTCATCGATCGTCGCCAAAGGCCTCAGCCCGGACAAGGCCGAGAAGGTTCGGGACATCATCCAGCGGCGGACGCGGCAGACCGGCCCCGCCACCCGTGACAGGCAACGATCGCTCCAAGATGAGCCCTTGGAGGCCGTCGCCCCAGGGCTGCCCACGGCGATGCCGCCGCAACCGTCGATCGACGTCGAGGATCTCATGTCCAAGCTGGTCGCGCTGAAAGCGGCAGGAATCCTCACCGATGTCGAGCTTGCCGAGAAGAGGGCGCTCGTCGCGAGGCTCGCCGCCGGTGAGTCACTCCCTCAGGCAACCGCGGCCACCACAGCCACCTGACCCGGCGAGTCGCCCAACTGCGAGCTCAGCGGAGGGCGTCGGCGCGACCCAAGTAGTAGGCAACCACCACCAGCACGCCGAGAACCAGGATCAGGGCGGCAACGAGCCAGATCCAGCGGCGCCCGGCGTCGGTCTCGGCTGGGTCGATCAGTCGGATGGAGCGGCGGGCGTCGACCAGCTGGTCGCGCAACAACGCTGCATCCTTGTGCAACCCTACGAGGGCCATCTCGGCACTGGCCAGCTGCTCTCGGACCGAGCTCGTGTCTTGATCAGAAGATTCGCGGTTTGATCGCTCCTCCTCGAGCTGCTTCTGCAAACCCTGGTACTGGTCACGCAGGCCCGCAACTGCGGCATACTGCGTCTGGAGCTCGGCGAGCTGCCGCGAGAACGCCCGGCTACGACCCGTGGCTGACTGTGCGACGTTTCGAGCCTCGTCGAGTTGGACCTGAAGCTCGGTGTACTCCTCTTGCAGCTGACCCAGCTGCTGCATGAGCGTGTCGGCCTCGGTCATGCCACTTTCTTGGGCCAAGGCTCTCACTGCATCCCACCTGAGCTTCTCGGCCAGCTCGCTCATCTGGTCCGCCTGATCAGAGCTCGCCGCGCGAAGCAGGTCCTCGGCGGCCTGATGCACACGCAGCGCGTAGTCGAAGTCGAACGGGTGATCCTCGTCAGGGTGGGCCCAGTGGTTTCGGGCCGTTCGAAGGTCAGTGACGGTCTGGCGGGTGCTCTCGGGGAGCACAGAGGCGAAGGCCGGCCCCCACCAACGGTTGATGACCTCGAGCTGGAAGTGGGGATCAGAGAGCGATACGAGCACGTCGGGCCGCTTGCCGAGCTTGTTCGCGGCCAGAAGGATCCAGTCCTGATCGGGGTAGGTGCCGCTCATCCGCGCATCGACGAACGGTGCGAGGCCCTCTGCAAGGACCTCGAACGCGTAGGCCACCTTCCCCATGTAGCTGGGGCGGGACTCGGAATCTCCAGATGTTGCAGTCGCCAACGCACCTCCGGTGTACCCCTACAGCATGCCCTGACGGGACAGCTGTTGGGAACTTCTGCTGGTCAGAACCCTCTGCTTCCGTCAGAACCATCGTGCAGCCTTAGGCGAGCACATTGGGATCATGTCCTGACGAGCCATGTGGCCGGCTGCGGCCTGGTCGGTGCGTCGAGCCCTTGTCAGCGCTCGTGGGTGCCGGTCGAGTCGGGTTTGTGGCCAGAATGGGCAGATGTCATACCTGCTCGTGGGAAAGCGATCCAAGGCGATGGCCACGGTCGCCCAGAGCAAGGGGATCAGCTTCACCGCTGAAGACCGGTTCCGCCTCTCGTCGTTGCCGTTGTCCCTCTTCGCCCAGAGCGGTCTGTGCGCGGCCGAGAACGTCATGTCTGCGACGATCCACGGAGCCCAGACCAGAGGCTTTGACTTCCACTATCGCTTCGACAGGGGTGCGCACCGGTCCCAGATGCCCGCCGGGATGCCCGTGTTCGGCTATGACGACGGTCAGCCATACGGTTGCGCGATCGTGCTCGTCGAGGCAAGCGTGCCATTGCTTCACATCTCGCCCCGCGGCAAGAGGGGTCACCTCCGGCGCGCTGACGAGCTGGACGTCGGCCAGAGCAAGGCCTTCTCGAAGATGTTCCAGGTCTGGTCCGCGTCACCGCACTTCGCCCGAGCGGTCCTCACGTCCAGCGTCGTGGAGTTCCTGACGAGCACGAGAGGTCGTTTCACGTTCGAGCTGCACTGCGAGTCGATCATGTGCTTCGGCAGGTCGGTGAAACCCGAGGAGGTGCCGCCGCTCATGGGCCTTGCCGTCGCCTTCAGCGAACAGGTTCAGCCGGCGGTCTGGAAGTCCTTCCGCGACGTGGACGAGACAGACACCCGCGACGGGACCACGCGAGCCGGCGACACCACCGCGCATGGCGGGACCACGCGAGCCGGCGACACCACCGCGCATGGCGAAGCCGAGGCGATCGCCGGAGCAACCGGCGCACAGCCTGATCCCGGACCAGCCCCCCCCGATGCCCCTGCCCCACGACGCCGAGCTCAAGGTGCACCGCTTCCTCTCGACCAGTCCCGAGTCGAAGCTTACGCGCGGCCCGTCAGGCCAGCGCGCTCCGAGACGGAGATGTTCCCTCCGGGCTACGAGCCTGCTTCGTTCTACGACCAGCCGACCTCAGCCGCCTCGCATACCCACGTCTCCCGTGCAGCGGAGATCCCGACCAATCCAGCCTCGGCACCACCGCCACCGCCTCCTCCCCCGCCGCCTCCCCCGGCAGCACCCCACAAGAGCCCCGATCCCGACAGCGGTACGCCCGTGGCATCGGGACTGCCTCCTGATGCGGTCGCCGGCGCGGCTGCTCGCACGCCCGGCGGCGACCCTGCTAACGAACCCGTCAGTGAGCCCGCTCGCGAATCCGTCGGTGAGCCTCCGCGTCATCTGTCGGCGCACTCGCCGAACCATCCCCCACTGGCTCCTCAGAGTCCGAGGCCAAGGGTTGACACCGCCGAGATGCGTGCACTCGATGACCTGCACGACCAGGGAGTCTTGGGCGACGAGGACTACGAACGGATCCGTGCACTGTTGGAACGACGCGCAGACTCACACGGTTGACGAGCCGCGGGCGGCGAGCGAGCCCGCTGCCGTGGGCGAACAGGGCCGGGTTGACAAGGGTCGCCCCGCGGTTCACACGCGCCAACCGCGGAGCTAGCCTCACGCGGCGATCATGGCAACCACTGAAGCACGTATCCATCGCCGGTGGCGCCCCAGCCGATCCCTGACCCTTGCTGTCGCGATCGTCGCGCTGGGCCTGCTCGCATCCTGCGGCACGCCAGAGGTGGCCGAGCCGACGCAGCCGGCCACGACCGGTGGCACGCCTCCGACGTTGCTGCCACACATGACCAAGCCGACCCTTGCCCCACTCCTCTCACCGAGCACGACCACGCCCCCACCCACCAGGTCTCACACGACCGGCAGCAACCGATCCGCGCCATCAGAGGGCACATACGCGGTTGGACTGACCACGATGGCCTTCACCGACTCGACTCGCCCGACCGCCGCGAGGGGTTCGAACCCGGGCCGGGAGACCAGGGCACTCGTCACGACGATCAGGTACCCGGCAGAGGGTTCCGCAGGTGCCGCAGAGGGCAAGCTCGATCCGGCGAGGTCCTCTGGCCCCTTCCCGATGGTGGTCTTCGTGCATGGATTCAACACCTCAGCGGCGCGCTATGACCAGCTGCTGCACCAGATGGCTGCAGCGGGCTACGTCGTGGTGGCCCCTGACTTCCCACTCACCAGCTCGGCACTCCCGGGCCCCGCCGTCGAGGCCGACGTCGCGAACCAGCCCGCGGACGTCAAGTTCGTCATCTCCAAGCTCCTCACCGAGAACGACCAGCCCGGTGAGATGCACGGCCTGATCACAAAGGACAAGATCGCGGTGGTCGGCCACTCCGACGGGGGCAACACGGCCGCAGCCACCGCCTACAACGCCTGCTGCATCGACACCCGCGTGAAGGCCGCGGTGATGCTGGCAGCCGAGGAGAAGCTGTTCCCAGACACCTGGTTCCAGGCACCCAGCCCCGGGCAGAGCACCGTCCCGTTCCTCGGCATGCACTCGGACAAGGACGAGGTCACCCCCTACGACAACGGCAAGGAGCTCTACTCGGGCGCGAGGAACCCCAAGTACTTCGTGACCATCGTCAACGGCAACCACGCAGACCCCTTCACCGGTGGCGCAGAAGCACCGGCCGCCGGGCGGATCATCGTGGGGTTCCTGGACGGCTATCTCCGCTCGGACAGCTCGGTGCTGGCAAGGATGAAGAGCGATGCGAACCAGCCGCCGTTCAAGCTGGAGAGCTGATAGCGCGAAGCCTCGGGGCCGATGTGATTCGTCGATGCTCGTCCCCTAGCATTGCCCGGCAGCGGGATCAGCCGAGCACCGCCCCCCCTGCTCGACCACAGCGTTCCTCTCCCTTCTTCGCGGTATGACATGGCCCCATCGCCCGACAATGACGAGCCTCTCCGCCCTGATCTCGATCGCGAGCGTGACCTGGCGACTGACACGGAGCCGACGAGTGGTTCGGTCGCCGTGGTCGACGACTCCGGCTCCGAGCGGCACGCTCTGATGGACCGCCTTGGCTACGATCCCGACGATGCTCAGGTCACCGAGCTTGCAACGAAGCCGGGACTCCGAGTATCGGTGAACGACGACGATCTCGTTGACGCGGACGGCGACGATCTCGGTGGCCCGGGCGACGACAGCGACAACAGCTTGGATGTCTCGACGCGTTCAAGCGGTGGCCGTGTCGTGGCCTTCTGCCGGCGTCACCGAATCCTCTCGAGCATCCTCATCGTGTTGTTCCCGCTGCTCTGCCTGATCGGTTACTCGTGGGTGGGCGCAATGACCAAGGAGGGCAGCGAGTCCTTCATGGCCAAGAACGTGCAGTGGCTGCGCGACATGCACCTCGGTTTCGCAGTTGACCGGATCGAGCAATGGCAGTACGGCCGCGATCAGCCCGAAAGTGGCGGCACTCCTGATTCGATCGCCAAGCCCTCCAACCTCCCCGGCTCTGCCGCGCCGAGCTCCGCGAACCCCGGCCAGCCCACGCAGTCGACTCCGGCCCTGCCCAAGCACATCCAGCCGCCAGCCCCGCTGAAGTCACCGGCACCACAACCGATCGATTACGAGGGCGTGTGGAACGGTGCGGGCCCGGACATGGGCGGCGGCTTGAGGCCCATGTACTACACGAAGGTGCGTCCCAACGCCGAGAAGACCTCACTGCTCATCTTCGTGGCCTGGATCGATCCGAACCTGGCGAAGATCGAGCTGCACCCCGGAACCGAGCTGCCCGGCGGCAAGTGGCTGACGCCGCCGCGGATCCCCGAAGAGAACTGCGGGGCCGCCATCGCGGGCCTCAACAGCGGGTTCCGCATGGACCAGGCCCGAGGCGGGTACTACGCCGAGGAGCGCACCCAGCAACAGCTCAGGAACGGGGCGGCTTCGCTCGTGCTCTACAAGGACGGGCGGATGGATGTGGGCATGTGGGGCCGTGACCTGGGACCTGATCAACTGCCCAACGCCAAGGCAGTGCGACAGAACCTCGAGCTGATCGTCGACAACGGCGCACCCGTCCCCGACATAGACAAGAAGGACTGGGGTGCCCTGCTACCCAACTCGTACTTCATCTGGCGCACGGCTTTCGGAATCACGAAAGAGGGCGCTCTCATCTATGTGGGCGGCCCTGCTCTCCAGCCGCGTGATCTGGCCCAGCGGCTCATCGACGCCGGTGCCGTTCGGGCCATGGAGATGGACATCAACCCGGAGTGGATGACCGCGAACCTCTTCGCCAAGGGGTCCGACGGCAAGTGCCACGGGGTGAAGGGACTGGAGGGGCCACAGGACAAGGGTGGGCAACGACCACCCGCTGACCGCTACCTGAGCACCGACACCCGCGACTTCGTGGCCATCTACTCGAAGTCCTGACACCAGTCGTCATGGGCGGGCGCCGCTTCTCGGCTGTGGCCATCATGACCAGCTGGGTCACGCTGTCCTGCCTGGTCGGCTCGTGCGGTGCCTCCGGGGATCCAGAGGCTGTTCGGAGCACGGCCGTCCCGCCCTCGACAGCGCCAGGATCGACTGGCGCATCCCCGGACCCCGTGCCCGAGCCACCCGAGGCACGCACGGAAGCCTCCTCCGCCTCGAGCTCAGGCACCGCCGCCCATGAGGCGTCCTCGGGGCCGGCCATCACGGCGACGGACTCCCCCGCCCACGAGAAGCGTCAGCCGCCAGGCTGTGGGGAGACCGCCGGCCACCTGCGGCACTTCACCTTCAACAGCGAAGTCATGCGTGTGGTGCACCCTGTCGAGGGGTACTTCGTGTACACGCCCGCCTGCTACGACCAGGACCCGACCCGCCGGTACCCGACGATCTGGTTGCTGCACGGCGCACAGCACACCGAATCTCACTGGGTCGAGCTTGGCGTGGCTGATGCCGCCGACGGGTTGATAGCCAGCGCGGAGATTCCCCCGGTGATCCTGGTGCTGGCTGACGGGATATATGCCAAGGGTGACTACGAGATACCTGACCAGGGACTGCGCCCGTTCGACCATTACCTCCTGCGAGAGCTCGAGCCGAGGGTCGAGAACGGCTTCCGCACGATCCCGGGGCGAGCATCCAGAGCTGTGGGCGGCATCTCTCGGGGCGGTGAGTGGGCGCTGCTGGTGGCCGCAGCCCATCCAGATGTCTTCGGTGCTTCAGGAGCACACAGCCCAGCGGTGGGCTCATCGGCAAGCTCAGCACCGGTCCTCGCAACCGAGCTGGCCAGCAAGGACCTTCGCATCTGGCTCGACGTCGGTACCAGCGACGCCCTATCGGCCAACATCGGTGCGCTCGACGTTGCTCTGAGTGCCCGCGGGGTCAACCACGTCTTCCGGCCCGCGCCGGGTGCCCATGACGGGGGCTACTGGCAGAGCAGGGTCGCGGACTACCTCCGTTGGTACACGGCCGACTGGTAGCGAGAGGTCACCTGGTCTGGGTGCCCGTCGCGGCAGGGTCTTTGCGGCGGCGGGAGCCTGCCACGACACCCAAGCCGACAAGCACCAGGACTGCCCCGACTGCAACGAATGTCGCGATCCGCGAGCCCGTCACCGGCAGGGAGCCGCTGGTCGTCCCCGCGGAGGCGCGCCCACCGGAATTGGAGCTGCCACTCGACGAGGAGCCTGACGTGACCGTGATCGGAGTGCTGAGCGTGAGGGGGTTGCCGTCATTGCCGGTGCCCTTCGCCGTGACGGACTGCTGCCCCACGGGGACTGTCGAGGGGATCGTGAAGGACCCCTGAACGGAGCCAGCCGTGTCGGCGACGAGGGTCCCGAGAACCACGTTGCCGACCGAGATGGTCACGGTCGCACCCGGCGCCCATCCCGAGGACTGAACGGCGATCGTGGCGCCCTGGGCCACCGTCCCGGGCGTGACGGTCAGCTTCTGGCCGGCCGGCGTCGAAGACGAGGACGAAGACGAGGACGTTGTGCTCGATGAGGTCGTGGAGGCCGTCGTCGTGGTCGGCGGTTCGACCGTGGTGCGGAAGACCTCTACGCGGCCGTAGAAAGGGGCCTGGGTGTCGGGATCTGTGGTGACGTTCTGGCCGGTCGGATTGGCGGAGGAGGTCGGACCCTCTACCGGGTTGTAGCAGTCCTGGATCGGGTCAGCATCCAGACGCGACTGGAACTGGGGAGCGACGAACTTGGCCAGCTCGGCCTTGAGATCGAGGTTGGGGACGCCAGCCTCTGCGCCGGCCACCTCGTTCAGGAAGGTCCACGGCAGCTTGCACACGTGCAGCGGTGGGTTCGGGGTCTGCTGCGTCCCGAGCGAGGTCTTCATCGTGACGCAGCCCGCAGCGTGGTCGGCCGTGTAGGAGATGGACACACCCGGGCGCGCAACGAAGTCATAGCGAAGCCCCACGTAGGGGCCGTCACCAGAAGCCGAGGGAGGGGCGCACACCTTCCAGTCGACTGGTGAGGTGTTGTTCGCCTCCTCGAGCCCCCACGACTCGAGGTGGTCGATGCCACCCTGGTCAAGTGGGTACTGGATCTTGATCATGCTCAAGATCAGCCCGGCAGGGAACGACACCGTGCCCGCATCGCTCAGCCGGCTCGGGTCGTTGACGTTGTTGGCCTTTGACTTGTCGGGGTTGTAGTTCTGGGTCTCGCGGTACGGCGTGTAGAACACCTGTGAGACGGTCTGGCGGTTCGCCGAGTCCTCGTGACCCCAGCCGAGGAACGAGATCGGGTGCAGCTCGGTCTGGAACGGGTTGTTGTGCCCGCAGTCGTTCACCCACCGGCCACCCACGATCACCCTGTCGCCGGTCGTGGGGACGAACCCTGGCTGAAGGTTGGTCCGAGCCCGAAGCGAGTTTTCGGGCCACAGGTCGCCATCGACGCCTGGCGTCTGGGGGACGTGAGGGAAGCCGCCGGCTCCCAGCTCGACGTGCTGGTCGTGATTGGCGACCACGCCGTCGTCCTGGGGGAAGTTGGCATAG
Organism: Microthrixaceae bacterium; assembly: GCA_023264915.1. Taxonomy (GTDB): domain Bacteria; phylum Actinomycetota; class Acidimicrobiia; order Acidimicrobiales; family Acidimicrobilacustridaceae; genus JACPNV01. Next base: position 9,458 of record JAHFUU010000044.1, read on the forward strand.
GGCGGATCGACCGAGACGTCCATGTTGAAGTCCGAGCCCAACGGGTGATCGAAGGGGAAGTCGCCGGCCCCGAGCAACGACGATCCGGCCATGCCCGAGATGTAGTACTGGCGGCCCCCGGTGGCGGTCGGCGTGGAGCTAGACGGTGTGACGTCACCGAGGCGGTACGGGACCTTGAACCCGAGGGGGCTGCCCTGGAGCAGCTCGCCCATGAACCGGCGATCGATCGCCCCACAGGTCCGGGTTGCCTCGGCGCTCAGCGCGGCCCCGTTGGCCGCGCCAGCTTGAGCCTGATCGAACTCCAGAAGTGCGGGTGCCGCCTGCGGCGCTCCTGCCACTGGCTGGGGGGCGGCGGGCTTGCCGCTGGCCGCATGGGACGTGACCGGGACTGACACGTACCAGGATGCAGAGACTGACATGACAGAAGCAGCAACCGCCGCCCAAGCCTTTGATGCCATCGAGCTCACCTTCTGCATGCCAGTTGCGCGTACTGAGAGGGCTTTCAGGCTAGCCCTCAGCGAAGCTGCGGGCACGGTCACGCAACCCGGAGCCGGCCGATGTCGGACCCCGATGAGGGCAGGCATATGGCCTCGGCTAGATTCGCAAGGGTGACCGCAGAGCGCCACCGCGGTGACCGGTCGGGACAGGGCTCGAAGAGCGCGCCA
>JAHFUU010000045.1 GCA_023264915.1 Microthrixaceae bacterium
TCGTGCTCGAGGAAGGGATCAACCTCACGCCCCAGCAGCGCCAGCTGATAGCTCTGGCCCGGGCCTGGATGATGCACCCAGACATCCTGGTGCTCGACGAGGCCACGTCCGCCCTGGACGAGCAGACCGAGCTACGAGTCCTCAACGCGCTGCGCCTGCGGGCGTGCACCACGATCTTCGTCACCCATCGCGAGCAGGTGGCTCGAGCCGCTGACCTCAGGCTCACCGTCGACGGTCGACCTGAGCTGGAAGCCGAGCAGCAGCCACTTCCTGCCTAGGCCCGATGTCAGCTTGTGCCGGCTCGCCTGTCGCGGGGAACCTATCGCGATGCCGGGCGCCGGCCCGTTGAAAGGACATCTACGTGAGGTCTTTGTCTGATCGTGTTGCGGTGGTGACTGGCGCGGGCAGCGGAATCGGGAGGGCCACGAGCGAGGCGCTCGCGCGGCGAGGCTGCAGGCTCGCTCTGGTCGATGTGAACCTCGAGGGACTTCAAGCCACCGCTGCGGCGATCGCGTCGATGGGCCGAGACGTCACGACCCACCTCGCAGACGTCTCCGATGCGGAAAGGATGGGGCGGCTTCCGGCCGAGATCATCGAGGCCCATGGAGCCTGCCACATCCTGGTGAACAACGCCGGGGTCGCCCAGGCGGGCCGCTTCGAGGATGAGAAGCTGGAGGATCTGCGCTGGATCGTAGGCATCAACATCTGGGGCGTCATCCATGGCTGCCGCTTCTTCCTCCCCGTGCTGCACCAGGCAGACGAGGCGCACATAGTCAACCTGTCGTCCATGGCCGCATTGCTCGGCCTGCCCCAGAACGCCTCCTACTCGCTCACCAAGGGCGCGGTGCGCCTTCTCACCGAAGGCCTCCGCTCCGAGCTGATCGACAGCTCGATCGGGGTGACCGCTGTGTTCCCTGGCGCGATCAACACGAACATCATGCATGCAGCCAGGGGCGCCCAAGCCGACCGCCTCAGCGCGATGGCCAGCTCGAGGCTCGCCCCGATCGTGATGCGCCCGCCTGAAGCAGTGGCCAACAAGATCGTGGCCGCGATCGAGAAGAACAGGGCACGAGTCATCGTCGGCCCCGATGCACGCATGGTGGATCTGGTCGCCAGAGTGCTCCCCGGCCGTTCCGGCCTGGTGGGCAAGCTCACGAACCGCCTCTCGTGAGGCGTCCTCGAGCCCTGCCATCGGCTGGTGGCACTCTCGGCTGGTCAGGATGCAGCGGGGCGAGGCGACCAGGTCGGGTAGTCGATGCCCGCAAGCCGGTTGATGACGAAGCCTTGGACCACGAGCAAGAGCACCGCCAGCATGAGCACTGCCAGCTGGGCGGGTGTCCGGAGGATGCCAAGCGACACGATGAGCGTCGTGGCCCCAGCGGGCGGATGGGGGACCCTGAGCCACACCATGAGCCCGCTGGTCAATCCAAGTGACAGCGCCGCGGCACCCACGCGGGGCCAGGTGACGCTCGTGGCCAGTGCGGGCGGCGCGTTGGTGAGGCCGAACACCACCAAGGCCAGGTACCCGGCGGCTGCGCCGATGGCGTGCCCGCAGATCGTGTTGCGTGGCGATGCCGCCGGGGCCGTGGGGGTGTAGAACAACAAGAAGGCAGTTGGTCCGAGCGACGGGAAGATCAGCGGCTGGCCTGTGAGCACTGCGGCTGTGGCCATGATCGCTATCGAGATGATGCCGTTAACGAAAGCGAACAGGCCCATGACGGCCCTGTTGGAATGAGCACGGACCAGGTAGGGCAATCTGGCCCGGGTGGCCAGCCCATGGACCACGGCGGCCATGTCGCCACCTGCCTGCCCTGGTCTCTGCGGTGGGGGCGCGCCTTCAGTCGGGGGTTGTTCAGTCGTCACCGACGAACCACCTCATGGCGAGCATCGAGCCGAACAACACGACCGACATCACCGCAGCAGCTCGAGCCAGCCCCGGCTTGCCGACGAGAAGGCCCTCGACTGCCACGACCATCAAGAATATCTGCAACGAGATGAGCAGCAGCGAGTAGACGAGGATCGCCGATGCCCTTCGGGCGATGACGCGCGAGGACATCGGTGGGAGGTGCTTCACATCGTGCCCGGGTTCGGAGCGCACCCTTTTGGATTGCCTCTCACCCGTCATTCGCTCTCACCCAGTGCCCAGATGACCCCGTCGCGCTTCTCGATGGCGATCTTGCTCAGTGGCCGATCCGGTGGCCCGGCGATCGGGTTGCCGGTACGGCCCTCGAAGGACCCGTTGTGGCAAGGGCAGAGGATGTCCCGGGTGGACTCGTCCCAGTAGACGACACAGCCGAGGTGGGTGCACTTCTGGCTGTATGCCCGAAGCTCACCGTCGGGCAGTCGGATCAATATCGCTGGATCCGCCGGTGTCGGGTAGCGGAACAGGTAGCTGCCGCTTGCCGGGATGTCCCTGACAGCGATGATGGCTTGGGTTGAGGCCACCTCGGTTGGCTTCACCGAGGCGAACACCGCCACACCGGCCGAGCCAGCGGCGAAGGCACCCGATGCGGCCGCCAAGTAGCGGGTGAAGTCGCGGCGAGTGACCTGCTCCTCGCCTGCGGAGGTGAAAGGGAAGTCCTCCCGCCAGCGGCGCTCGGGCTCGGCACTCGGGTCCCTCGGTTCGCTCATGGCACTGCTGCCTCCAGTCCGAAAGGGTCCTCCTGCCACAACCCTGGAACCGGCACGGTCACGTTGATCGGCCCTGCTGAGATGTCATGCACGACCGTGCCGACCTTTGTGGGGACAGCCTGGTTGCCGAACCGCAGCTCGAAGATCAGCGCCCCTTCTCGCGTCGCACCGAACTCATCCAGCGTCCCGAACCAGAGAGCCTGGCTCGGGCAGACCGACGCACACATCGGCTTCAGTCCCACGCTGCTGCGGTCATAGCACATGTCGCACTTCATCATCTGGTCTGGCCGTGAGAAGTACTTCGGCACACCGAAAGGGCAAGCCAGGACACAGTTGCTGCAACCGATGCACCGGGGCTTCAGGGCAGACTGAACCACGCCGTTCTCGTTCTGCTTGATGGCGTCCGCGGGGCACACCTCGGCGCAGGTCGGGTCCTCGCAGTGCATGCACACCATCGGCGCGGTCTGGGTGCTCATCGCCCGGTCGATGTACTCCAGATGGATGAGCGACTGGCCCCTGTGCGTCCCGCACTCCTCGCAGGCCTGCACGCAAGCCTCGCATCCGATGCAACGGCTCTGGTCGATCACGAAGACCCGATCGCTGATGAGGTGGCTCATGACCTCCTCCGGTTGGGAGCCCACCGCGCCGCGCCGCCAGAGCCCTCACAGGTGCGAGGGCGCCGGCCGAGAGCTGTGATCCCAGCCGTGGTTGGCTCGAGTGAGGCGTGCCTGGTGGGTCTCACCGCAGCTCGGCTTCGGTCTGCAGGGCTGTCACCCGGCGGTCCCGAACCTGGACATGGCCCTGGGCTCGCTCGACCCTCACCGCGGACACCTTGTACTCGGGGATGCGGGACAGCGGATCCAGCGCCCGGTTGGTCAACTGGTTGGCCGCCTTCGCCCCAGGCCAGTGATAGGGGATGAAGACGGTGTCGGGCCGTATCGTCTCGACAACCCTCGCGGGCAGCTCCATCGTGCCCCGGCGCGAGGACACCCTCACGATGTCCCCTGTCGCGACGCCCAGAGTCCCGGCAAGGCGGGGGTGCATCTCGCACAGCGGCTCAGGGTACTGCTCGACCAGGGGCCCGATCCTCCGTGTCTGGGTCCCGGAGAGGTACTGGCTGACGACTCTGCCCGTCGTGAGCCACAGCGGATACTCGTCATCTGTGACCTCAGCCGGGGGACGGTGACGGACCGGGTTGAACCGAGCCTTGCCGTCGGGATGGGCGAAGCGGCCACCTTCATACAGCCGGGGTGTGCCAGGGTGACCCGCCTCGGGGCATGGCCAGAAGATGCCGTCCTCGGCTTCGATGCGCTCCCAGGTCATGCCGTAGTAGTCAGCGGTGCCACCGCGAGATGCCACCCGCATCTCGTCGAAGATCTCGTGGGTCGAACCGAACTGGAAGTACTGGCCTCGGCCCAGGCGATCAGCAAGATCGATGAGGATCTCCCAGTCCAGCCGTGCCGAGCCTGGCGGTGGGATGGCCTGGTTGATCTTTATCGCCCGGCCCTCGACCGAGGTCGAGGTGCCCTCGTCCTCTTCGTGCAGTGACCCCGGCAGGACGATGTCGGCGTGCTGGGCGGTCTCGGACAGGAAGAAGTCGATCACCGCGAAGAACTCGAGCTTGCCCAGAGCCTCAGCGGTGAAGCGGGAGTCAGGGAGAGACACGAGCGGGTTGAAGCAGATCGACAAGAGCCCTCGTATCTTCCCGTCGTGGATTGCTTCGACGATCTCCTCCGCCGAGAGACCCTTGCCGGGGATCTCATCGACGTCGCAGCCCCACACGCTCGCCACGTAGGCGCGGTGCTCAGGGTTGGTGATGTCGCGGTTGCCTGGAAGCTGATCGCACTTGTGGCCCTGCTCGCGGCCACCCTGGCCGTTGCCCTGCCCGGTGATGGTCGCGACCCCGCAGCCAGGCCTGCCGTACTTGCCCGTCGCCAGGCCCAGGTTGATGCAGCTCCAGACGTTCTCGACGCCCTTCGAGTGGTGCTCGATCCCTCGAGCGTGCAGCAACATCCCGGTTTCGGAAGTCCCCCACAGGCGGGCGGCCTCGACTATCCGATCGGCCGGGACCCCCGTGACGGTGGCTCCCCATGAAGGGCTGCAGTGCTGCACGGCCTCGGCGGCCGCGCCGAAGTCGATCGTGTGCGCATCGACGAAGCCCCGGTCGACCCAGCCGTTCTCGATGATCACATGGAGGATCGTTCCCATGAGCGCCGAGTCTGTGCCAGGACGCAGACCCAGGAACACGTCAGCCGTACGGGCGAGCGGGGTCACCCTGGGGTCAGCGACGATGAGCTTGGCCCCGCGGTCGCGGGCCCGCCAGATGTAGCTGGTCGTGATCGGAGCGCACTCGGCGACGTTGGCCCCGGCGACGAACACGACATCGGCCAGAGGTATGTCGCTCCACGGGTTCGGCGCACGGTCCATCCCGAGGGCTCGCTTGTTGGCCACCCCGGCCGAAACCATGCACAGCCGGCCGTTGTAGTCGAGGTTCGCCGTCTGCAATGCGAGCCGTGCGAACTTGCCGACGAGGTAGGACTTCTCGTTGGTCAGCGAGACCCCTGACAGCATCGCGAACGCATCCTTGCCATAGCTGTCCTGGATGCGGCCTATCTCAGAGACCACCCGATCGAGGGCCTGGTCCCACGACATCGAGGAGAAGCCCGCCGCTGCACCTGGATCGCGCCCTAGTGGCTCCAGCAGGCGATCGGGGTGCGCGCCCTGAAGGTAGCGCTTGACCCCTTTGGGGCAGAGCTTCCCTTCGTTGAAGGGAAAGTCGTACCAGGGCTCGAATCCCACGACCTCGGTGCCCTTGACCTTCAACTTGATCCCGCACTGCTGGCCGCAGAAGCAGCAGTGCGTCCGGACCTGGCGGTCAAAGTCAACAGCCGCATCCCAGCCACCCGGTGGCGCCTCGTTGAGGTGGGGACCGTATCGCTGGATCAGCGCCTCCTCGCTCACCGGAAGCCGCGCCATCAGCCGAACCCCCCAACCCGCGCGGCCTGGGCCACCGTGACCATCTTCCGGCGGCAGGAGGGGCAGATCTGCTGGAAGATCCCGCCCGTGCCGTCCCCGTAGTCGAACCCAACCTGCCCGAGCACCTCGCACAGATCCGCGATCTGGCGGGAGGATGCGTAGGGCTCCTCGCAGCGGCGGCAAGCCTGCTGGTCACCCGTCTCGCCATCCGAGCGGTAGTAGTGCACACCGAGGTTGGCCGGCCGCTGGAAGATGTGGAAGAGCTTGCCGAAGGGGATGTAGAGCAAGCCCAAGATGACCGTCAGGGCATGAAGGTTGGTCAAGAAGCTGTAGAACCGGCCCTCCAACCACAGGGTCGATGCCGTGAGGAACAACCCGGTCACCGAGACGGCGAACAAGCCAGCGAGCGCGAGGAAGTCGCCCGATCGCTCGACGGCGAGTGCACCGGGATCGCGCATCCGCCGGTACAAGAAGATGAGCACCCCGGCGATCACCAGGAACGCTGCGACGTTCAGCAGGTGGAAGACCAAGAACCCGACGGCGCTGGTCGCCTGGAAGGACGAGGTGCCGACACCGAACAGGTAGGCCCTGTACTCAGAGCCGTCCTGGCCGACGGACTCGAAGTGCAGCCACCCGAACGTGAGCGGGAAGGTGACGACTGCGGCCAGCGCGCAACCCCAGAACACCAGCTGGTGCGCTGCCCAGCGCGAGGTTGCCCGGCGGCGGATGAACCCCTGCGCCAGAAGGTTGGTCGTGGCCAGCCCCACCAGTCCCCCGACGTTGCGCGCCAGCCGACCTCTCCGGCGGAAGGACTCCCAGCCGCGCCGGTTGAGCATCGCCGTGGGTGGGCGTTGGAGCCACACGAGGTATCGGTACACCACAGCGAAGACCGCCATGAGCACGCCGATGAGATAGCCGGCAAGCGCTGCGTCGAACCACTGCAACCCGCTGCTCCCCAAGAACACGAGCACCAAGACCACCGCGACCGACAGCAAGGCTATCGCAGCGGCTCGGGGCTGCAGCGGAAGCCCCGATCGCCGGGTGTCTGCCGAGTTCCTCATCTGTGATACCGCCGGCGGGGGTGCGCCCCAGCCCTGCGAGTCATGTACCTGTGCGGGGACGGTCGACCCATCATCCACACAGGACCCTAGCGGGGCTGCGCCCCGGCCCGACGAGTCATGTGATCGGGATGGGACCCGCGACCTCATCTGTTGGGGCGCCGTCGGCGCTCACACCTGGTTCTGCGTGAGGCCTGCTCGCTGCCGCTCGCGGTTTCCACGAGCAGCCCGACGATGCGAGCCAGGTGCCCCGTCGAGCGAGCCGCCTCACGGATGGCCGGGTGACATCCGATCCCAAGAGAAACACGGGGCGCGATCTTGTTTCAGTGGCCCATAGAGGTATCGTTGTCCCTTCGGACAAGGTGGTCACCGAACGCGGTGCCCCGCAGGGACCGAGGCACGTACCGAACCGACCGGGGCGGCGGGGATGCGCATCTGGTTGAGTCCGGAGCCATCGGCTCGTGCCGTGCACACCGAAGGCCCTGATCACCAGACAGCGGTAGGAGGATCATGCGCACGCATCGTGTTGGGGTTGGTACTGCTCTGGTGCTCGTGCTCGTCATGCTGGTCGCGGACCTCTCCGTCTCGGTCGCGCCTGCTGTAGCTGCCGGCGGAGGCACGGTCGACCTGACAGGTGCCAGCCCGGCATCGTTCGCCGTCAACCCCGGGGTTGAGCAGCTCACGGTCACTGGCGCAGCCGCGCGCAGTCCCCTGACGCTGGTGAACGCATCCCTCGAGCGCATCGTCACGCTCTACACCGACGATCGCGGTCAGCTCGTGGTCCAGTACGTGCCCAACAACTTCCTCGTCTTCGATCCGCAGTCCCAAGGTGTGCTGCCCACCCTCGACGGCACGACTCTTCGCCCGGGGACCTACCGGGTGGTCAGCGAGGGCGTACCCGGCGAACCCTTCAGCGGCACCCTGGAGGCGAGCGATCCGATCACCGTGTGGGGGATCGGAGACGGCAAGGACCCACAGCTCTACTCCAGCCAGACCCTCAAGTCCGTGGCGAGCAACGTGACCGGTGGGGTGCAACCAGGCGGCACCGACGAGGACGGCTACAGCTACCTCGAGACCCGGGACGGCACGAAGCTGTCTGCCAACGTGCGCCTTCCCGACCCCGACCTCTACGGCCCCGGCCCGTACCCGACGGTGATCCAGTACTCGGGCTATGCGCCGTCCCAGCCGGGCACGCCGACCGGGCCTGATGCCGGTGGCATGCTGGCGAACTTCCTCGGCTTCGCGTACGTGGGGGTGAACATACGCGGGAGCGGGTGCTCGGGCGGCGTCTTCGACGCGTTCGACTCCGCACAAGCTGCCGATGGCTATGACGTGGTCGAGACTGTTGCCCGCCAGCCTTGGGCGAAGAACGGCAAGGTCGGCATGATGGGCATCTCGTTCTCGGGCATCACCCAGCTCTATGTGGCTGCCACCCGCCCTCCGAGCCTGGCCGCCATCACTCCCCTGTCGGTGATCGAGGACCCGTGGTACCAGCAGTGGCCGGGCGGCATCTACAACCGCGGCTTCACGCAGCAATGGCTTGCTCAGCGCGATGACGAATCAGCTGGTGGTGCCCTATGGGTGAAGAACCGAATCGCCAGTGGTGACGCCATCTGCTCGTCGAACCTGCGGATCCGCACCCAGGCCATCCCGTTCGAGGCGTTCGCCCGTTCACTGGAACGCCGACCCGCCGATGCGGACTCTCGCAACATCTCGCTGAAGGCGCGAGACATCGAGGTGCCCGTGTACCTCACCGGTGCCTGGCAGGACGAGCAGACCGGGTCGCGCTTCGGGTTGATGCTCGACGACTTCGTGTCAGTGCCGTCGTCGAAGCGGAAGCTCACCATGTTCAACGGGCACCATCCCGACGGGTTCTCGCCGCTGGTGATGACGAGGTGGTTCGAGTTCCTCTCCTTCTACGTGGACCGTGCGGTGCCCAAGGTGAACCCGCTGGTGCGACTCTTCGCGCCGGCCCAGCTCGCATCCACCTTCGGCGTTCCCGGTCTCGGGTTCGAGCCCGACCGGTTCCTCGCCGCGGACGGGACCACTCCGATCGGTGGCAGCTACGAGGGGGCCCTGGCGGCCTATGAGTCCGAAGCCCCAGTGCGGACCCTGTGGGAAGTCGGTGCCAGCCCGGACTTCCCTGACTATCCGGGCGCCCATCGTCAACGGTTCGACATGACCTTCCCGTCATGGCCGCCGCCTGACGCCAGTCCCCGAACCTTCTACTTCGGAGCCAACGGCACCCTGACCGAGGGCGGCAACGGGCCGATCGGCCCGTCCATCTCCGGCGGGCAGGTGGCAGGCTCGGCAGTGAAGGGCATCGACCGCTTCCAGTTCGACCCTGCCGTGCTCGGCACCAACTACTCCACGGGCGGTGATCACGGGGCGGTCTCCTACACCAATGACTGGAAGGTCACCCAAGGCGGCAGGGGCCTTGCCTATGAGACCGGACCGCTTGCCGAGGACTTGATCGTCGCCGGCGAGGGTTACGTCGACCTGTGGTTCCGATCCACCGGAACCGACGCGCCCCTCGAGGTCGTCCTTTCAGAGGTCTACGCGCAGCCCGATCCCAACGGTGCCCAAGAGGTGCGTGTCCAGCATGGCTTGCTCCGCGCGGGTTACCGAACGCTCGACCCGAACCGCAGTCACGGCACGCAGATCGATCACCTCTACTACGCACAGAACTACCAACCTTTGGTTCCGGGCGAGCTCGTCAACGTGAAGGTCCCGCTCTATTCGGTCGCACACCCGTTCCGGGCCGGAAGCCGCATGCGGATCGAGATCAACACGCCTGGCGGGGACTCAGCCTTGTGGAACTTCGAGTCTGACACCTTCGGGGCAACCACCCACGACATCGCCTGGGGCGGGAACATGGCTTCCGCTCTCGTGCTACCCGTGCTGCCCTCGAACGCGCCGAACCGATCGATCCCCGCGCAGTTCCGGGACCAGTCAGCCCGACCCGCTTGCGATGCGCTACGAGGGCAGCCGTGCCGGAAGTACCAGGCGATGGTCAACGAGACGTTGCCCCCGGTGATCGGCGACTTCGTCCCCGTGCCACCCGAGCGGCTCCTGGAGACTCGTGACCTTCCCCAGATCGGCTACAGCGGGCCCAAGCCCGCCGCCGGGCAGATCATCGAGCTCGACGTGACCGGCGTGGGTTCGGCCAAGGTCCCCGACGACGCCGAAGCGGTGGTCCTCAACGTCACCGGCACCGCCGCCACCGACGACGGGCACGTCACCGTCTACCCCTGCGGCTCGCCCAGGCCCATGGCGTCCAACCTCAACCTCACCAAGGGCGAGACGAAGCCCAACCTGGTCGTGGTCGGCATCGGCACCGGAGGCAAGGTCTGCCTGTACACCCACAGCGGGACCGACCTCATCGCCGACATCAACGGCTGGTTCCCCGCCGGGTCGTCGTTCAACCCGGTCACACCCGAGCGGCTCCTGGA
>JAHFUU010000436.1 GCA_023264915.1 Microthrixaceae bacterium
GCCGCGGGTGAGTCGTTGGAGCCGTTGAACACCACGCCGAGGAGGCTGGATTGGAGTCGCCGCAACAGCTCCGCGGTTCGGGCTGCAGCCTCACGACGGGTTTTGCCGCTTCGTATCACCAGCAGTACTGAATCGGTCTCGGGCAGCAACTCGCTGGCGTCGTTGGTGGTCAGGAACGGGGCGGTGTCAAGCAGCAGCACGTCGTAGTCTCCACGGCATCGCTGGATGACCTTCTTTTGCGTGGCGACGATCTCGAGAGGGTTCGTGTGATCGTCGTGCTCTCCGAACCCCGACACCATGTCGACGTGGCCGATCTTGGACTGGACGATTCGCACTGGACCCTCGGGCCCCACGACGTCGATGGCGTGCTCGTCATGATTGGCAGGGTCAGTCAGGTACTTCTGGATCCGGGGCCGCCTGAAATCGCAGTTGACGACAAGAACCGACATGCCGCCTTCGGCGAGCACTGTGGCGAGGTTGGCAACCGTGGTGGTCTTGCCCTCGTCGGGGGACGGGGACGTCACCATCACCACCTGGGCTTCGGCACGGTTTGTCTCATCAGACCAGGCGAACAACAGCGATGTGCGGATGATGCGATATGCCTCGGTGGCTCGTGAACGGGGCGACAGGTCGGCCACGACCGAGAAGTCGTGTTGCTGGGAGCGCGAGAGTGCAGGAATCTCGGTTATCACGGGCAGCAGCGTCGCGCTTTCAACGTCGAGGCGCCGGCGCAGCCTCGTGTCGTACTTGTCGAGCAAGAAGACCAGTCCGAGGCCGAGGCCGAAACCAAGAAGGCCGCCCCCCGCCGCACGAGCAGACGCGCTCACAGGCGTTGAAGGCGAAGGTGATGCATTGGCTGCCTTTGACAATGGGCTCAGTTCGGTCGTAGATGTGTTTCCAACCCCGTTTTGACCTGGCTGGGCCAGATTCTGGTGGTGGAGGCTCGCGTACTCGCTCGGGTCGATCGTCACTGGGTAAGCCGACTCGATCGTGCGAAGGCCGGAGGAAGGTGAGGGTTCGGCCGCGAGCTGCTGAAATTGCTCATATGTGAGGCGGTACTGGTTGATCACGGAGTCGAGCTGGGCATCCAGGATGTTGGCCGCGCTGGGGTTGGATTTTATCTGCTGTTCGAGATCGGTCCGGGTGGCCTTGAGCGTTTCGAGACGTTTCAGCACTTCGTCGCGGGTCTGGTTGTAGCGCTCGGTGTTGGATTGCGCGAGCATCTTCATCAGCTCTTCTGCTGAGGTGTTGGCAAGGGCAACAGTCTGGTCGGGATCGGTACCGATGGCAGTGATCGCGAGTGAGTTGACGCCCTCGAGCGCTTGGCCCTTGACGTTCCCCGTTATGTCCTCGATCGGCACGCGCATCCGCTCTGCGACTCGGTTTGGCACGTCACCTGTCGTTACGAGAAAGGCCGCTTGCGCCAGAGAGTTGCTGGAAGTCGTACTGCCCTTGTCAGATGCACCGATATGGAGATCCTGATCACCGATCAACGTGTGTGTGGCGCGGTAATAGGGGATGGATGGGGCGCGCCCTGTGTCGCCTGTGGCCTTGGGGGTGGTGACCCAGCCAATGAGAGCGCCAAGAAGCAGGGCAACTGCTACGACTGGCCAACGCCGGCGGAGCGCCCGAAAGTAGCGCTTGAGCTGAACTGTCTCGGGCGGTTCGACCTCTACAGGGATCGGATAGCTGGGATTGTCCACGTGCAAGTAAGTGCTCTCTCCGCTTTGGCCGACCATGGACGCTCTTCGATGTCCTTGACCCGCCGCAGCCTCATGTGGAAGGTCGGACCCGAAGCTGACAACTGACTATACCCGAGCAGCTCAGCTGGGCACGGCGGTGGAGGCCCGTAGCAGCAGGTGCCCTCTGGCCTCGTTGTTTGACGCGCACAGAACAGAGGTGACGCTCTAGGTTCAAGACGCGCTGCTACGTTTGTGCGGTGAGTGTCGCCACCCGAGCCGCGGCTGCGCCAATCGGGAAGCGCAGCACCCCCCACCGGGCTCGTCGTCGTCGCAGCGCGAAACTGACCGAGTCGGAGCGCTGGACGATCCGTATCATTGCGGCCGCCGCCGCTCTAGCTGCTTGCTTCGCGGGCGCTCGTCCGACGGGCGGAATAGTCACAGATGCGCTGTGGACCGCAGCGGGGGTAGGTGTTGTCACGCTCTCGTCGGGGCGGGCCAAGCGGTCGACCCTCGTGTGGTTGGCCGGAATCGCGACGACGCTGGCGGTTGGTGACCCGTGGGTGATCGCTGGTGGTGTCGCACTATGTGTTTGCGCAATCAGCATCACCTCCCATCACCGGATGCCCGTGCTCAATGCCCTCGCCGGTGCCCTCGCCTCGCTGGCACTGCTCCACGCCGCGGATCTTGTCTTCTTCGGGTTTCCATCGATCGTGGCCGCCGTGGCAGTGGCGCCCGTTCTGTGGTCCGGCTTCAAGTACACGCCACGCCACGTTCGGCGCGGGGTTCTTGTCGCGGTGGGTGCTTTGGCGGGTATCGCGGTGTTGGCAGCGGTCGGTCTTGCGGTGACCGTGTTGTCAGGGCGTGCCGAGGTTGAAGCCGCGGAGTCGACGTCCCAAAACGCGATCCACGCGCTTCGCTCTGGCGACCAGGCCCATTCAGGACAGCTGTTCCGAGAGGCATCCGACCAATTCCAGCGAGCCAGTGGCACGTTCAACGCGCCGTGGGCCTGGCCTGCTCGAGGAGTGCCGGTGCTTGGCGTGCACGTCAACGCCCTCGTGACAGCGTCGAAGGTGGGCAATGAGGTGTCACGCTCCGCTGCTCGGGCAGCAACCTCCGCTCCGTACCGAGACCTGAAGCCCGCGAATGGGACCATCGACGTTGCCTTGATGTCCTCCATGGCCGGACCGCTTCAGGAATCGGTCGAAGCGTTGCGCAACAGCGTTGTGGCATTGGACGGCGCCTCGTCGGGGTGGATGGTCGCATCGCTCCAGCGTGAGCTCGACCGCTTCCGCGAGGCGCTTGAGGGTGCTCTGCCTGACGCCGAGCTTGCTTCTGCTGCGGTGGGGGTTGTGCCTGACCTGTTGGGGGCGAGTGGTACGCGGCGCTACTTCATCGCGTTCGCCAACCCTTCAGAGACGCGATTTCAGGGCGGGTTCATTGGGGCATATGGGGAGCTTGAGGCGGCTGGCGGCAAGGTGACCCTCAGTCGTGCTGGTCCGATCGACCAGCTCAGCGATGCCCCAGGCTTCGCGGACCGCCGGATGGGCGGCTCCAGGCTCTATCAAGAGCGCTACTCGCGATTCCACCCGGCTAGGTTCTTGCAGAACCTGACTGCCTCGCCCGATTGGCCTTCAAA
>JAHFUU010000437.1 GCA_023264915.1 Microthrixaceae bacterium
CCTCGCCCGGGTCGACGCCCAGCCAATCGAGCTTGGCTGCCAGCTCCCCGCGGGTCGGGTAGGAGTTGTTGGTCACGAAGGCGACCTGCTCGCCCGCTGCCCTGAGGCGCCTGACGGCCTCGACAGCCCCGGGGATCACCTCGTCGCCGAGCCACACCACCCCGTCGAGATCCAGGACCCATGCCATCGTGGGGCATCATGACAGCTTCGAGCCCGACCGACGAACCTGGTGCAGCTATGGCCGTCCCTCGAGGAGTTCGCGAGGGTGGGTGCTTCGGTGGTAGGACTTCATCTGTGCCTCGCTTCTCACCCTTCCCCGGACTGCGGTATGCACCTGAGATCGACCTTGCCGACGTCACGTCGCCTCCATATGACGTCCTGACGCGGACTGATCGGGACAGGCTCATCGCCCGGCACCCCAACAACGTCGTGCAGATCGACCTGCCCGTCGCGGATGCCTCTGTCGCGGGCACGGGTGAGGCGGACACCTCCGTGCCTGGCAATGGCGAGGACCCTTACAGGGCGGCCGCAGCCCTGTTCGAGGGTTGGCAGGAATCGGGCGTCCTGGTGCGCGACAGCCCCTCGTTGTACGTGTACCGCATGGACCATCTCGACGAGGCAGGCGTCGCTCGCCACACCACCGGTGTCATCGGGGCCTTGGAGCTGTCACGCCCTGGTGAAGGCGGCATCCTTCCCCACGAGCGAACCACCACCAAGGCCAAGAGCGACCGGCTCGACCTGACCCGCGCCACGAACGCGAACCTGTCAGCGGTGTGGGGCTTGTCCTCCGGAACCGGTTTGAGCGATCTGCTCGCGACGGACGAGAACCCGCTTGCAACCTGGACCGACAGCGACGGTGTCGCACACTCACTTTGGCTGATCACCGACCCGCAGCGACAACAGGCCATCAGTGACTGCGTCGAGGGTGCCACGATCGTGATCGCCGACGGCCATCACCGGTTCGAGACCGCTCTTGCCTACCGTGACGAGGTCCGCTCCGCCAACGGTCAGATCGGTGGCGAGCACGACTCGACGATGGCATTCGTCGTCGAGCTGGCCGAAGGGGAGCTGAACGTCCAGCCGATCCATCGCCTGCTGTGCGACCTTCCCTCCGAGCTCGACATCGTCGCTGCGCTGGCCAAGTTCTTCCGACTCGAGGATCAAGGGTCTGTGGCCGAGATGGGCACAGATGTCTCGGCACGGCTGGTTGACGAGGGCGCTCTGGGTCTGGTCACCCGAGATCGGTGGTCGTTGCTACGGCCACGGCCCGAGGCCTTCGCTGGTGTGCGCGACCTCGACACCGTTCGTCTCGATCACGTGCTGGCCGGGTTTCCGCCTCACTCACTGGTGTTCCAGCACGGCGTGCAAGCAGCGGTCCGCCAGGTCCGTGACGGCATGGCGCAAGCGGCAGTGCTGCTCCGGCCGGCCACCGTCAGCCAGATCGTCGAGATCGCCGACGGCGGCGAGCGCATGCCGCCCAAGACGACCTTCTTCTTCCCCAAGCCCAACACGGGTGTCGTGTTCAGGACTCTCGACGGCTGATCTCGCCCACCGCCCAGCCACCGCGAGCTACGTTCTCGCTGGTGACCGAGGCTCTTGCGCCCGAGCGACAACCGGCGTTCTACGTGACCTTCAGTGGTGAGCTCGACAAGGGCGGCACAGCCCCGATCGACAACATCGTGGGATTCGACGCAAACGGTGACGTCTCGGTTCCTGCTGTGGTGGGGCGACTCGCACCTGGCCTGAGGCTCCACATCCTCCGGGGGATGGCATTCGGGCCCGACGGCTACCTCTATGTCGCCAATGCCCACAGATCCCACAGCATGATCTTGTGCTTGGGCCCGCCCAAGCCCGACGGCACGCGCGACATGGTGGGCACCAAGCCTTACGCTCACCACGGAAGGGACGGCGTCGCTCTCGTGCATCCCTACGGGTTGGTCTGGGACCGGCACGGCCACCTTCTGGTCACGGTGCAAGACACGGTCGTCGTCACGCGCTTCACGCCCGATCGGCACGTCGGCCCCGTGGCCGAGTTCCTCGTCGAGCAGTTCAGAGACATCCCGTTCCTGCCTGGCACCCACGTCGCTGGCGCGGTGGACGCGCGGCACCTGCCGCCGGCCGTCCCGGTTGATCGCGGTGGTCTCCTCCGACCGAGGGGCATCGCCTACTCCGATCGGCTCCACACGATCTACGTCGCGGACGAGGGCGTCGGCGCCGTTCGTTCCTATGCCGCAGACACCGGCCGCTTCCTGGGCGACCTGGTCGACCACTTCCCTGACGACGGCCTACCGATCGGGCTTCACGTCAACGGTCACTCAGACACCCTCTACGTCGGCCTCAAGAAGGCGAACCGGATCCTAGCGGTGGACCTGAACGACGGCAGCGTCGAGACAGCGGTCCACCCCAAGCACCATGGGGTTCACCTGAAGCACCCGGCAGGGATCGCCAGCGGCAACGACGGCGCCTTGTATGTCGCGAGCCACCAGACGTTCCAGATCCTGCGATATGACCTTGAGGACGGCAGCGCGGAGGTCTTCGTGGATGGTCTGCCCGACGCCCCAGAGCACATCATCGCGAGACCCGTGCAGCAGGCGACCTAGTCGCGGGCGTGGTCGAGGCTGCTTTGTGGCCGCAGTCGATGACAAGATCCACGCTGTCGGTCGGGTCGGCTCCCTGGCTCCCCCTCGTCGGGTACAGGTCGATCAAGCACTCAGAACCGGGTTGGCCCGGATCAGGGCACGTGTAGCCCACGTAGATCCCAGGGTCGAACATCGTCGGCTTCTCGCGACACCCAGACGGCACACCAAGATGCGAACGGTTGATGCGCTTGTCGGATCGGCTCAGCTGCCAGCGCTTGCCGTCTTGGTCCTCGGGGAACTCGCGGACGGTCACGTCGGGCGGGAGCGTCAGGGATCGGTACATCAGAGTCGCTGACCCTTCGCGGGTCTCACGCGAGCACCCGGCAACGCCAAGCGAGATCGCCGCCAACGTCAGTCCCATCAGGCCGAGGGTGAGCTTCGATCCCGTACCCCGCTGCACTCTCGTGATCCTAGGCGCTTGCAGTTGCGCGATCGACCATCTGCTGTCGATGTGTGCAAGCGCCGACCGGCGGCGCGACCGCCAGGGAGCCCGACGGTGATGGGGAGCACCCGAGCGTCAGCGAGGGGGCGTGGGGGCGCAGCCCCCGAGGGAACCGGCGCTTGCAGTTGCGCGATCGACCATCTGCTGTCGATGTGTGCAAGCGCCGACCGGCGGCGCGACCGCCAGGGAGCCCGACGGTGATGGGGAGCACCCGAGCGTCAGCGAGGGGGCGTGG
>JAHFUU010000438.1 GCA_023264915.1 Microthrixaceae bacterium
CACGAACCGTGGTCACCAACCGAGACCACGAACGACCCACCCAAGGTGCGGATCAGCCTTCACCCACCAGCCCAACGACACGCCGCGTAAGCCGGATGTCATCACCTGGCCTCGCTACCGCGGAGTGAGTCCACGAGTTGTGCCACTACCTGTTGGTGAACTGGTTCCCCTTGGCGGGAGGCCGGCGATCGCCCCACGGCTTCGGGAGCACCTCAGTTGAGCCACCGGCGACGCGGATCGCTTCTTCAGCAGATCGCGAGAAGGCGTGAGCCTTCACGGACACGGCCCTGTTGATGCTGCCCCGACCGAGGATCTTCACGAGCGACCCCTTGTGCACCAGACCTTGTCCGTGAAGGGATTCAGGGGACACGTCGTCGAGGCCGCAATCGTCAAGCGTGTCGAGGTTGATCGCCTGATACTCGATGCGGAAAGGGTTGTTGAAGCCCTTCAACTTCGGGACGCGCATGTGCAGCGGCAACTGGCCACCTTCGAAGCCGACCGGGACCGTGTCACGGGCCCCTTGGCCCTTGGTGCCGCGACCAGCCGTCTTGCCGCCCTTCCCACCAATTCCGCGACCGACACGCTTGGCACGCTTGGTCGAGCCGTCAGCCGGCTTGAGCTCATGAACTCGCACGGGTTACTCCTTGACCTCTTCGACCATCACGAGATGGGGCACGCGCGCGATCATGCCGCGGATCTCGGGACGATCCGGCAGTAGGTGGCTCTTGCCTATGCGGCCGAGACCCAGAGCGCGCAGGGTGCCCCGGTGCTTGGGCTTGGTGCCGATTGCCGACTTGATCTGGGTGACCTTCAAGGTGTCTGCCATCATTGGACCTCGACGGCACGTTGAGGTTCTCGCTGGGTCTCCTGGTAGGCGATCCACAACGCTGGCGGCATGATCTCCTCGGGTGAGAGTCCTCTGAGCCGTGCGACCTCGTCGGGGCGGCGCAACGCCTGAAGGCCAGCGACCGTCGCCCGGGCCACGTTGATGTGGTTCGAGGATCCCAACGACTTGCACAAGACATCATGGATCCCGGCTTCTTCGAGGATCTGGCGAGCAGCACCACCGGCGATGACACCGGTGCCTGGCGCAGCCGGCTTGATGAGCACCCGACCCGCGCCCATCTGACCGATGACGGGATGCGTCACGGTGCTTCCGGCCAGGGGAACCGCAAAGAGGTTCTTGCGAGCCTCCTCGGTGCCCTTCTGGATCGCCAGCGGAACCTCCTTGGCCTTGCCGTAACCAAGACCCACGTGGCCCGCTCCGTCGCCTATCACCACAAGTGCGGTGAAGGAGAAGCGGCGGCCGCCCTTCACCACCTTGGCGACCCGGTTGATGTTGATGACGCGCGACTCGCGCAGCTGGATCTCGTTCAAATCAAGAGGCATCAAAGCTCCAAACCTGCGTCGCGGGCCGCAGCCGCGACTGCAGCTACCCGCCCGTGGTACTGAAACCCGCCCCGATCGAACACGACACGGCTCACGCCTACCGCCTTGGCCCGCTCGGCGACGATCGCTCCCACTCGGCCGGCCGCAACGACCCCGCCGGTGACCCCAAGGTCGCGAAGTTGGGGTTCTACCGAAGAGGCCGCGGCCAGCGTCGTGCCACTCACGTCGTCAATCACCTGTGCAACGATGTGCCGATTCGAGCGGAACACGGCAAGACGAGGGCGCTCAGGGGTCCCCCTGACCTTCTTGCGAACACGCCCATGACGGCGGATCCTTGCTGTGCGCTTGTGGGTTCCGGCGCTCATGGCTCTGCCCTGCTCCCCCGCCCTACCTCGGCAGACGCACCACCGGCACAGGCGGGCACGGCATCGCCGTCACGGTGGATCACAGGTTGGCTCATGGACGCCAGCACCTCCGTGGCGAGCTTGACCTCATACATCTGTCGGTCGATCATTTCGCGGTCTTCCCGGCCTTGCGCATTATGCGCTCGTCCTTGTACCGGACACCTTTGCCCTTGTAGGGCTCTGGCTTCCGGAGTTTGCGGATGTTGGCGGCGACTTGACCAACCAGCTCCTTGTCAATGCCCGAAACAACGATCTGAGTCGACGACGGGCACTCGAAGGTGACTCCTTCGGGAGCCTCGACCCAGACCGGATGGCTGAAGCCGAGGGCCAGCTCGAGCGAGCCCGCGCTCTTCGGTGTCGCGCGGTAACCGACGCCAACGATCTCGAGCTCCTTGGTGAAGCCTTGCGTCACCCCTACGACCATGTTGTTGACCAACGCTCTCGTGAGACCGTGCATGGCTCGGTTCTGGCGATCATCATCGGGTCGTTCACAAATGAGCTCGTCACCCTCTTGGCGAATCGTGATCGCCGGTGGGACCTCGCGCGCCAGCACTCCTCTGGGGCCCTTCACGGCCACCTGGCCTGACGCGATTGTCACCTCCACGCCTGAGGGCACAGGGATGGGTGTTCGGCCTACGCGTGACATCGGTGCAACCTCACCAGACGAAGCACAGGATCTCGCCGCCCACGTGGCGGCGGCGCGCCTCGCGGTCGGTCATCAGCCCGTGGCTGGTGGACAGGACAGCAACCCCGAGCCCCCCGAGCACGCGAGGGACCTTCTCGGCCTTTGTGTACACCCGCAGCCCAGGCTTGGAGACGCGCCTCAGACCAGAGATCACACGCTGGCGTTCGGGTGAGTACTTCATCGTGATCGTGAGCGTGTTGCCCGGTCGATCATCGGCCGGCCTTACCTCGAAGCCCTCGATGTAGCCCTCGGTGGCCAGCAGACGAGCGAGCGCGAGCTTCTGCTTCGACGCTGGCATCTCGACATCGTCGTGCATGGCCACGTTGGCGTTCCGGATTCGGGTCAACATGTCAGCGATCGGGTCTGTCATTGTCATCGCGTCACCACCTCACCAGCTCGCCTTCTTGACGCCCG
Source organism: Microthrixaceae bacterium (assembly GCA_023264915.1). GTDB lineage: Bacteria > Actinomycetota > Acidimicrobiia > Acidimicrobiales > Acidimicrobilacustridaceae > JACPNV01. The sequence goes on from JAHFUU010000438.1 coordinate 2,893, forward strand.
GTACCTCACCGGCGTGCACCATCTCTCGCAGGCAGACCCGGCACAGCTTGAACCGCCTGTACACGGCATGAGGCCTGCCGCAGCGCTCGCACCGCGTGTAGGCCCGCACCTTGAACTTGGGAGTGCGCTTCGATTTCTCGATGAGTGCCTTCTTGGCCATTACTGCCCCTCACGCTTGAACGGGAAGCCGAAGGACCGCAGCAATGCGCGACCCTCGTCGTCGGTACGGGCGGTTGTCACGATCGTGATGTCCATTCCGCGGGTTGCATCGACCTTGTCGTAATCGATCTCGGGGAAGATCAGTTGCTCGGTGACACCGAAGGTGTAGTTGCCGTGCCCATCAAAGGCCTTGGGATTGAGCCCCCGGAAGTCACGGATGCGGGGAATCGCGATGCTGATGAGGCGATCGAGGAACTCCCAC
>JAHFUU010000439.1 GCA_023264915.1 Microthrixaceae bacterium
GGCCTCGTACTGGGCGCTCCCGATCCGTTGGCGCCCGCACCTCCTGCTGGCCGCCTCGTATCTGTTCTACGGGTCTCGCGACTGGCGAATCGTCCTGCTGCTGGCGGCGTGCACGCTGTACACGTACTGGCTCGCGCTCGCGATGGCCGGTGCACCCCGACCACGCCGCAGGTGGCTGCTCGCAGCGTCGGCAGGCGTGCCGTTGGCCGTGCTGTTCGCCTTCAAGGCACTCAACATCTTGGCCATCGGTGGGCCGCGGGGGGCACTCGGGATCCTGACCGGGCTGGACTTCGCCTCGAGCCTGGTCCCGATCGGGCTGTCCTACTACACCTTCCAGACGGTCGCCTATGTCGTCGACGTCTACAGGCAGGACATCGAACCAGAACGCGATCTGGTGATCTACGGCACCTACGTCGCCTTCTTCCCCCATCTCCTCGCAGGCCCGATCGTCAGGCCGAAGCGGCTGATCCCACAGATCGCCTCACCTCCCCGCCTGGCGAGCACCAAGCGCTTCGGCGAAGGACTGCAGCTCATCCTCATCGGCCTGTTCAAGAAGGTGGCCGTGGCCGACCCCCTCCTTGCTGCCTGCACCGACTCGATCAGGCCGGGCTTCACCGGTGCGGCCACGAGCACGCCAACCCTGTTGATCGGCACCATAGGCTGCGTGGGCGCCGCCTACTTCGATGCCGCCGGCTACGTCGACATGGCCCGCGGCTCGGCGAAGCTGTTGAGCATCGAGATGCAGGTCAACTTCGCGCAACCACTCACACGGTCACGTTGCTTCACCGACTTCTGGCGGCGGTGGCAGATGACCCTGATGGCGTGGTTCCGTGACTATGTCTACCGCCCGATCCGCAACCTTCGCGGGGCGCGGAACGAGACCTTGGCCATCTTCGGCACCTTCTTGATAACCGGTCTGTGGCATGGCCTCTCGATGGGGTGGCTCGTCTGGGGTCTCCTGACAGGTGCGGCACTCACCTTCGAGCGCCGCGCTCACATCATCCGCCGGACCGACAGGGCGCTCCGATCGGCGAGGTCGCCGACCAGGAGAGGCGCCGTGAGGCTGGGGCTCATCGGGTACGTGCTGGCGATCCTGCTCGCCACGATGCCTTGGGTCTTCGCTGATGACCTCGGGGGCGGCCTGACCTACTACAGATCGCTCGTGTCCTCGGGTCTGGGGGCACCTGACTTCAACCTGATCGCCTTCGTCGTGTATGCGACCGTGATCCTCGTGCTGTCGGACCGGTTCGAGCGCTCGAGCGAGCTGATGCCGCCAGGGTCGGCAATCCCACCAATGCGATGGGTGGCCTTCGGTGCGATGGTCGTCGGGATCGTCATCTTCGGGGGGACTGTCGGCCGCGACTTCTTCTACGTCCAGTTCTGACCACCCCTCGGTCAAGCCCACGCTCGTCGCCGGACATCGATCGTCAGGGCCGGGGCGGAGCCTAGGATTCGGTGATGGACGAGCCTGAGCTCTTCGATTGGGTCGCGAGGCAGATCGTCGACATCCTCGACGTCGAGAGGTCAGAGGTGGCCGCGGACACCGACCTGGCAGACATCGGTGCAGACAGCATCGACATGGTCGAGGTCATCAACCGAGCCGAGCGCGAGTTCGGTGTGGTCATCGACGAGCACGACCTCTATGAGGTCGGCACCATCGGTGAGCTGGCGCAGCTCATAGCCAGGCAGGCCGGTTCCTGAGCGAGCAGGCCGCGACCCCGCCATCGCGCACCGGCTGTACATTTCCCGGTCTGTGCGGCGCCGACAACCAATGACGCTCCCGGAGCGGTTGCGGTGAGCAAGCCGGCCAGGACGGATCCGCGGGACGGGCACCGAGGCAAGCCGCGGCATCGCTGGGTCTTCGGCATCGGGATCGTGGCCCTCATGGTGCTGCTGGCCGAGGCGACCGTGCGCCTCCTGTCGCCAGCTCTGCTACCACCTCGCTCGCCGAACGCGAACGAGGTCGCCCGCAAGGATGCTGCCATCACGGGATTCGCGCAAGGCTTCCCGCAGGTGATCGCTTTTGGCGACTCGACACTGGACGCGGGTCTGGTGCCCAACACCTTCGTTGTCGAATCCGGTCGTTTCGGCAGCGCATACAACGCAGGGTTGATGGGGGCGCGCTTCGGAGCCCTGAAGCTGTGGGCCGCTCACGTACTGTCAAGGGCCAAGCCTGGGCTCGTCCTCCAAGCAGTAGACCCGGCGACTGTCCTGTCACTGGATGCGCGGGTCGACGAGGCAGTCCTCGACGACCTCGTCAGCGCGAACGTGCGAGCCCTCGATGACTCCTTCGGCCAGCAGCTCGATCGTCTCGCGTCGGACTACTCGTACCTGGTGCGCTACCGCGGATCGTTGCGAAGCCCTCGCGAGCTGACAGCCGCCGTGCAGCGAAGGCTCGAGGACAAGGCTCCCGAAGGCGTGGGGCAGCGGCCCGCGGGGTTCTGGGAAGAGAACGTGGACAGCTCGGGGCAGGTGATCGCCTTTCGCAAGGGGGTGGCCACCAGCAAGCCTTCCGAAGGCCTGCTGACCTTCATGAGACAGGTCTTGCAGGGCTCTGAGCAGTTCGACCAGCTCGATCTGCTCCTCAACACCTACCGGTCAGCGGGGGTCCCCGTCGTCGTCGTGATCCCTCCCGTCTCCCTCGAGGTGATGTCTGACAACGAACTGCCAGCCAAGCGATGGGAGCAGACCGTGGAGAGCATCAAGGTGCACGCCGCGCTCCGCGATCTACCTGTCATCGACTTCAGCCACGCGGGTTTCGCCAAGTCCGAGTACTTCGATGCGTTCCACCTGAACGCCGACGGCAGCACCAGGTTCAGCCGCGAGCTGGCAGGGCGACTCGACGAGCTCTGCGCGCGCGTCGCGCAACTGCGGTGCCCTCCACCAAAGCAATGAGGCGATCGCCGTCGGCAACCGGTCAAGGACCCTCGCGCTGCCCGGCCGGGGGTTGCACCCCGAGGCCTCGCGGTCAGATCAGCCTGCCCGGCTCGCCTCAGTCGGAGCGAACCCTGAGGTCGGGATGGCGGCGGCGCGTCGGGGCAAGCTCGGCATCGATCGACTCGGCGATGGATGCTATGGCCCGGGCCGCCTCGCTGCCCGGGTCAGCGACCGCGATCGGATTGCCGGTGTCGGCACCCTCTCTCAGCTCGGTGACCAGGGGGACCTGGCCGAGAAGCGGGATATCGAGCCGCTCGGCCAGCTCGGCGCCCCCGCCTGCCCCGAAGATCTCATAGCGCGTGCCGTCGTCTCCGGTGAACCAGCTCATGTTCTCGATGACACCCTTGAGATCGAGGTTGACCTTCT
>JAHFUU010000440.1 GCA_023264915.1 Microthrixaceae bacterium
GCGCACTGAACCGGCCTCCCAGAAGCCGCTGATTCGCACCGCGCGGGCCCCCTGACCCTGGAAGCCACACATCGCGATTCGGTCCAGCCGTGATCAACACAACCACACGTTGCCGTCGGGCCCTGCGGTGAGGGCGAGAGGCGTCCCTGCGTTCGCTGGGAGGGGAAACGTGGTGATTGTTCCGTCAGTCGTCATTCGCTCGACCGCGAACCCGACGAAGTACCAGAGAGCACCGTCCGGCCCCGGCGCACACCTCTGCTCGCGCGGACTGGACGTGGACTGAGCTGTTTCCGACGGTCAGAGCCGCCTTCGGAAAGCGGCTCTGACCTGCTCATACGTGAGTCGGGCTGCGGAGATTTGAACTCCGGACCTTCGGTCCCCCAGACCGACGCGCTAACCAAGCTGCGCCACAGCCCGTTGGGGCGTTCACTCTACAGCTTCAAGAGCCGGAGTCGAAGCTGACTGTTCACCCGCCAGCTAGTCACGGTCACCGGCACCACCGTCACCGGCACCACGGTCACTGGCACCGTCACCCGCACCACCGTCACCGGCCCCACGGTCAACAGCGCCGACCGCACCGCCACCAGCTGCACTAACGCCGCGCGCGCCGGTGCCGGCATGATGCTCCGTCGCGTTGTCACGGCGCGAACGGAGCCACCATACGGCCAGCCAGCAGACCAGAGCCGCGGTGATGACACCGAGGATCGCCGCGATCGCCGCGTGGCCGCTGCCCACGAGCCACTGAAAGAGCTGAACGCAACGCCACCCCAGGTACACGACGACGCCGATCACCAGCAGCCAGAAGTGCCATGGAACGGACTGGCTCGGGGGCTCCCCTATGACCCGCCCACAGCTCGGACAGGTGCCATCAGGCGGCATGGAGTTGGGATTCCAGAACTTCGAGCACTCCTCACACCACGGCATCGGGCCACCTACACCGGCGGGACACCGTGTCGCCGGTCTGAGAACGAACGATCCTTGCCGGCCGCGCGCTCGAGGCGGGTGACGACCTCGCGGCGCAAGTCACCGAAGTCGACGACGGCGTCGATCACGAGCTCAGAGGCCAGTCGCAACAGGTCGACGTCCTCCTCATAGAGCTCTCTGTTCGCCGCGACGAACTGCTCGCGTTCGATCGAGTCCTCGATGGCGGCGATCTTGTTGGCGTACACCGCGTTGATCGCTGCCTCCGGTCCCATCACTGCGATCTTCGCTGTCGGGAGCGCGATCGTGGCCTCTGGCTCGAACGCAGGCCCGCACATCGCATAGAGCCCAGCGCCATAGGCCTTCCGCACGATCACCGAGAGCTTCGGGACAGTCGCTTCAGACACTGCCGTGACCATCTTCGCGCCATGGCGGATGATGCCCTGCCGCTCGACCTCAGTGCCCACCATGAATCCCGGGACGTCCGCAAGGAACACGAGAGGGATGTTGAACGCATCGCAGAGTTGGATGAACCGGGTCGCCTTGTCGGCTGAATCGACGAAGAGGACACCGCCTTTGGCCATCGGGTTGTTCGCGACCAGACCCGTCGGCCGCCCGTCGACAAGACCCAGACCGCAGATCAGCTCTGGTGCGAACAGCGGCTTGATCTCAAAGAAGCTCTCGGCGTCGACGATGCAATCGATGACCGAGTGCATGTCATATCCCTGTGCCTCTTCGGCGGGCACCACAGAGCGGTCAAGGTCTCGGACGGGTGGAGCCGGCTCGTAGGTAGGTGGATCGTCGCGCCAGCAATCGGGGAAGTAGGAGAACCACGCCTTGGCTTGATCGATCGCATCCTCATCGTCAGCCGCCAGGTTGTCGCCGCACCCCGAGACGGTGGCGTGCATGCGGGCGCCACCCATCTGCTCGAGGGTCGCGATCTCACCGATGACCATCTCGGCCATTCGCGGCGACCCCAGGTACATCGAGGCGTTGCCCTCGACCATGATCACGATGTCACAGAAGCTCGGGATGTACGCGCCCCCGGCCGCCGACGGGCCGAACAGGCAACAGATCTGGGGGACCTTGCCCGAAAGGCGAACCTCGTTGTAGAAGATCCGTCCCGCACCGCGTCGGCCCGGGAACAGCTCGACCTGGTCGGTGATGCGGGCACCCGCGGAATCGACGAGCCAGAACACCGGTAGCTCCTCGCGCAGGGCGAGCTCTGTGAGCCGCACGATCTTCTCGACCGTCCGGGCTCCCCACGACCCTGCCTTGACCGTCGGATCGTTGGCCATCACGCACACGGGCCTGCCTTCGACTCGTCCCGTGCCGGTCACCACTCCGTCAGCTGGCAGGTCATCTGCCATGGCGTTGGCGAGGAGGGCATCCTCGACAAAGGATCCGTGGTCGAGCAACAGATCCAGGCGGTCACGCACGAAGAGCTTGTGCTGCGCGGCGAGCTTGTCGCCAACTTTGGCGAGGTTGCCCGCGAGTGCCCGCTTGGTGGCGGAAGCAAGCATCGCCTCGTGCTCGTCCATGACCCCGCCAGAGCGTCCTTGCGGGGTCACTCCCGGGGTCTCAGCCATGGTGGCCATTCTCGCCGACCGGCACGTGCGGGACCGAATGCTCGCGACCGGACACCCGAAACGAGATACCCGGAACACGAGATACCGATACGAGATACCGACACGAGATGCCGATACGAGATACCGACACGAGATGCCGACACGAGATGCCGACACGAGATGCCCGAGACGCCGATCCACCCACGATGCCTGAGGCCAACCCTGTCTGGTTGGCTCAGCTATCCCCGAATCGCGACAGGACGTCGGTCGCGGCGACGGCCTCGACGCGGTCAGTGAGCTCGAAGGTGTGCGCGCCGGCGTGAACCACGAATGCCCGGTCGAGCCCGAGGGTCTCGATGCTCGAACGGAGCGAAGCCGTCACCTTCGGCATCGCAGTCCGCTTGACCTCGAACCCAAGGCGCTCGGTTCCCCTGACCAGCAACAGGTCGAGCTCTGCGCCTCCATGCGTCGCCCAGAAGAAGCGCTGATCGGGTCGCGCTTCCAGCACTGAGACCAGTTGGGCGATCACGAACCCCTCCCACGACGCTCCGAGGATGGGATGCCGATCGAGAGCGAGACGGTCCGGCAGGTCGAGCAGCGCATGGAGGAGGCCGGTGTCGGAGATGTAGACCTTCGGCGACCGGACCTGCCGCTTGGACACGTTCTCATGCCAGGGTCGGAGCTGGTCGACCACAAGCGCCGAGGTCAGCAGGTCGAGGTAGCGGCGCACGGTGGTCTCAGCCACGCCGAAGGCCGACGCGAAACGGGAACCGTTCCATACCTGCCCGTGGACGTGGGCGAGCATGTGCCAG
>JAHFUU010000441.1 GCA_023264915.1 Microthrixaceae bacterium
CGGTTAGTACGTCGAGTACCTGATCCCGATAATCGAGGCGAAGCGAGCCAACCCGAGCGAAGACCTCATCTCCATCCTGGCGGGGGCCTATGACGAGGGAGGGCTCGACGGCGGCGAGGCCACCGCCGTCGAGGGGATCGACGAGCTGACCAGCGACGAGCTGTTGATGTTCCTCGTCATACTGCTGGTAGCCGGCAACGAGACCACGCGGAACGCGATAACCGGGGGGATGAGGGCCTTCAGCGACTTCCCCGACCAGAAGCAGAAGTTCCTCGATCGGCCCGAGCTCGCAGACCTCGCCGCAGACGAGATCGTCCGTTTCGTCTCTCCAGTGATCAGCTTCAGCCGCACGGTGACTCGCAGCCACGAGCTGCACGGGAAGCGTCTCGAGGAGGGGGACAAGGTCCTGCTCCTCTACCAGTCCGCCAACCGGGACGAGCGGGTGTTCGAGGATCCCGACCAGTTCCGCATCGATCGCGATCCGAACCCGCATCTGGGATTTGGCATCGGCCCCCATTTCTGCCTCGGCGCGAACCTGGCAAGGTTGGAGATCAAGGTCGTGTTCGAGGAGCTGTTCGCAAGGTTGCGGGACGTCAAGGTCGCCGACGGGGCAGGGTTGGAGCGATCGGCGAACAGCCTTGTGCTGGCCATCGAGCATCTGCCCGTGGTCTTCACGCCGGCGGCGACGTGACCGCAGCTATGGATGTGCCCTCACCAGGTGACCTGTCAGGCCAGCGTGAGCGCATCCTCAGCGCAGCCCTGAGACTCATGTCAGAGCACGGGGTGCACGCGATGAGCATGCGCAGGCTCGCCGAGGAGTGCGGGCTGAACGTGGCCACCATCTACCACTACTTCCCATCCAAGGCCGGCCTCCTCACCCAGGTCATCGAGCAGCGCTCCTACGAGCGCCGCCTGCTGGCAGAGGTGCCATCGGTGGATCACGGCGGCGACCGCCGTGCGCGGCTCACGCAGATGCTGTGTTGGATATGGGAGCAGATGAACGATCAGACCGACATGTGGCGCCTGCTGCTCGGCGAGAGCCTGAGGGGGGACGGCGAGGCCATCGCGAAGGCAGCGGCGCTGTCTGCCACCTTCGAGGACAGCCTTGTGCGCTGGTTGACCGAGCTCGTGCCGGATCTGGACATCGATCCCGTCACGGCGGCACGAGTGCTCCGCGGCAGCGTCTACGGGTTCTTCGTCGAGGTGCTGCCCCTCGATGCCGAGGATCGGCTCGAGATCTTGCGAGCGAGAGCGGTAGACGTCTCAGCGGCCATGGTTGCGGGCTGCTGAGGCCCGTCGGACCGAGCAGTCGCACCCGACCGCGCCCGAAGAGATGACCAGCGCGAGTTAGGGTGAGCCCGATGACCGTTCGGGTTGGTTTCCTGGGTGGCGGCTTCATAGCCGGTTACCACGCCAAGATGCTCCGTGCCGGCAACTGCACCACGGCTACGGTCTATGACCCAGACCCCGACAAGGCAAGGGCCTTCGCGGATGCAAACGGTGCGTCGGTCGCTTGTTGTGAAGAAGAGGTGCTGTCTGCCAGCGACGCCGTGTATGTCTGCACCTGGACCGCCGAGCACCGCCGCCTCGTCGAGGCTGTGGCCAGCCGAGGGTTGCCGGTCTTCGTCGAGAAGCCGCTTGCGTTCTGCGAGGCAGATGCTGTGGCGATGGTGGAAGCCGTCAACCAGGCCGGTGTGATCAACCAGGTCGGCTTGGTGCTCCGTGACTCGCCGTCATTCATCTACCTCCGCCATTGCCTCGGCCAGGGTGACCCTGGGCGTGTCATGAGCGTGGTCTTCCGCGACGACCAGTACATACCGATCCAGGGGATGTATGGGTCCACCTGGCGTGCCGATGCGACGAAGGCAGGTGCAGGAACGGTGCTGGAGCACTCGATCCATGACCTCGACCTGATCGAGTGGCTGTTCGGACCAGTCCTGTCGGTATCGGCCCAGACTGCGGGCTTCCACGGGATCTCGGGAATCGAGGATGTGGCGGCAGGTACGCTCCGGCTGGCCGGCGGCGGGATTGCGACACTCGTCTCGGTGTGGCACGACTTGCTCGAGCGGCCGAGCCTTCGGCGGATGGAGATCCTCTGCGAGCGAGCCTTCTTCGTGCTGGAGGGGGACATGTTCGGGCCCGTCCGCTGGTCCCTGCCCGGCGAGGAAGGCTCGGTCGAGGGCAAGGCCCTCATGGACGCGTTGGGAGAGGCTCAGATCCAGGTGCGCAACCCTGACGCGAGCTTCATCGCTGCGGTCGAGTCGGGGGATCCTGCTGACCCGGACCTCGCTGTCGCGTTGCGGGCACATCAGCTGGCCGACGCGATCTACCGCTCTGCGGCCGAGGACGGCGCCTTGGTGCCCACCCCGCCCTTGACCGGCGAGTGAGCCGCGGGGTGCGACGGTCAGGTCAGACAGGGCGGCCACTTGAGAGGTTGGCGCCTTGGGTGAACCCGTCAAGATGTGGATCCAGGGGCCCGACGGCGACGAGGTCGATCAGGCCCACTGCCCTCAGCGACGCGTGGGGCTCGGCGGCCCCGTCCCCGCATCCGACGACGTAGAGGCACCTCAGGTTGTGCACGTCAGCGGGATCGAGATCCTCCAGGTTCCAGGACTCGACTCCCACAGATAGCTCATCGTGCCATGCGCCCTCTGGCCAGTCGGGGTTCGCGTACCCCAGTCCCCGCATGGAGAATCGTTGCCGTGCGGTCAACCCGGTGGAGACGAGCGGCTCCCCGCGCCGGGTGAGCGCCGTGAGCTGCATCGCGGCGAGCCAGCGTGTGCCATCGATCCATGTCGGGCGAAGGGACACCGAACCCGCATCGTCGGTCCGGGCATTGGTCTCAGAGACGTACCTCAACGACGACCACCGCGGCCAGCCGTCACGATCGAGATCCTCTGATGCCCAGACGAAGGCTTCGTCGATCTCGACCATGACCTCGGTGAGGCAGAACTGGGGTAGATCGAGAGCCGGAGCGGACCATGTGTCCAGGCATCTTCGTGGCTCGACGCCCCAGCTACGCCTGCGCACCCCCCCCAAAGCCGCCCGCTCGTCGCCGCCGCGACCGGCGCCGTGCACAAGCCGCGGCTGGGGCATCGGCGGGCCATCGCCGAGGTGAGGCGAGATCGTCGCTTGTTGCTCGTCCCTCGGGGAGCCCGACGGCGACAGGGGAGCAAGCGCGGGCCCCGGTTCGGTTGGGCCCTCGATGACGGTTCCCCATTGGGTCACGACCGTCTGGTCGATGCGGGAGGTGCAGGCCGTAGCAGCGGCATCGAAC
>JAHFUU010000442.1 GCA_023264915.1 Microthrixaceae bacterium
TCCACAAAGCGCCGCCGGCCAGGTCTCCGCCCTGGATCCTTTCGATCTTTCTGCTCATGTGCACCGGCTCGATCGGTTCGAGCGCCGACCCGGTGAACCTGTAGCGGAGGATCGTGTCGTCGTCGAACCCGTCAGTGGAGCACACAGTGAGGTCAGGTGACACCGTGACGAAGGACGCGTGGTGCTGAGGGACCACGAATGAGTCGATGAAGCGGAACGTCGCGGCGTCGAAGCGCGCGATCACCTGCTGGCCGGAGTCCTTGTCATCCTTTTCGATCGGCGCCCACAAGACGTCACCGGTGATGTCGATGTCGCCGACGTGGTTGTAACCCTGCTGGGCCAGCTGAGCGGGGATGATCAGATCGGCCTTGTCAGAGGGCGCCGAATGACCCTGGAACATCCCGTCAGTGCGCCAAAGGCCGTTGTTGGTCGACAAGACCCATCCCTGCGTGCCTGGATCGGTGGCCAGCCCCTGGCGGTACGCCGGGTTCACCTCGTGCTCTGCCAGCACCTGGGACCTCCACGACGGCGCGGTCGTGGTTGGCGCCAGCGCGGTGGCCGGTGCTGGGTGAACGGTGCCGGTCACCGTCACCGCGGCGGGTTCGGGGTCCTTCGCGCACGCGGCCATGCTGATCGACAGCATCGTCAGCCCCAAGAGGGCCACAGGCAACCGTATGGGCCGCCGCGGCCAGCGTCGAGCGCGAGTCGGTCCGCCGGTGAGGGTTGGCCGACTCGGGCCGGCAGGGTGCCTCCGCACGGGCGGGAGCGTAGCCTTCTGTGACATCTTCACGCTCGCAGGGGGGCAAACATGGAACCGATCGCGACCACCCAATCGGGGCAGGTCAAAGGGCGCGACAAGAACGGCGTCTTGTTGTTCGCCGGCATGGCCTTCGCTGCCGCGCCTGTCGGAGAGCTGAGGTTCTGCCCACCCCGACCGCCGGTGGCGTGGGAAGGCGTGAGGGATGCGACCCGCTTCGGCAAGGTTGCGCCCCAGAGCCCGCAGGTGCTTGGTGGGCTCATCGATGCCCCACCGCCTGACTGGGACGAGGACTGCCTGTTCCTCAACGTGCAGACCCCCGCTGTCGACGATGGCAAGCGGCCCGTCATGGTCTGGATCCACGGAGGAGGCTTCACCGGAGGGACCGGCGCGATCCCCTGGTATGACGGCTCGAACCTCGTCAACAACGGTGACGTGGTCGTGGTGACCATCAACTACCGCCTCGGCGCTCTCGGGTGGATGCACCTGGCCCACCTCGATGCTGGCTACGCGAGCTCCGCGAACAACGGGCTGCTCGACCAGATCGCCGCCCTCGAGTGGGTGCGCGACAACATCGCGGCCTTCGGGGGAGACCCGGCCAACGTCACCATCTTCGGTGAGTCAGCGGGTGGCATGAGCGTCGCGACGCTCATGGGCACGCCTCGGGCCAAGGGTCTGTTCCATCGCGCGATCCCCCAATCTGGTGCAGCGCACCACGTCGCCACGGCAGCGGCGGCAGAGCGCGTCACCGAGCGGATGCTCGCGGCCCTGGACGCCCGCGACATCGGGGCCCTGCTGGCCATGCCGGCCGAGCGCATCCTCGATGCCCAGGTGTCGGTGACCCTCGAGGTGCTGGCCGAACGTGCCCACGGATCGCTCGAGGGCCTCGGCCTCGCGTTCGGTCCGGTGCTGGACGGCGAGGTGCTTCCCCGCCAGCCTCTGGAGGCTGTCCGCGACGGTGCGAGCAGCGAGGTCCCGCTGCTGGTCGGTACGACCCGGGACGAGTGGAACCTGTTCGCGATCGCGTCTCCCCCGGTCGGCAACGACGCCACGATCATCCGCCGTGTGGGACGAGCCGTCGACAACCCCGAGGAGATGGTGGCCACCTACCGCAAGCGCCTTCCCGAGCGCTCGCCTGCGGAGGTATGGGCCGCCATGATGACCGACCTGGTCTTTCGGGTCCCTGCGATCCGGCTGGCCGAGGCTCAGGCCGCCCATCAGCCGGACCACACGTTCATGTACCGCTTCGACTGGCCCTCCAACGCCTTCGACGGGCGCCTGGGTTCGTGCCACTCGCTCGAGATCCCCTTCGTCTTCAACAACCTCCAGCGCCCCGGTGTCGGAATGCTCACCGGTCCTGACGCGCCCCAATCGATCGCCGACGAGATGCACTCCGCGTGGATCGAGTTCGTGCGCAACGACGACCCCGGCGGGTCGCCGCCACGAGCCTGGCCCCCTTATGAACCGGCAGCCGGCCGGGCCACGATGCTGTTCGACGTCCCTTCCCGCGTCGAGCCGGATCCTGACGGGCACGAGCGCGAGCTGTGGGAGGCTCACCTCTGATCACAGCGCCGGGCCAGAGCGGGCCAGCGGGATGCTCGAGCCGGTCCGGTCTGGCTCGGGAGCTACGCCTGCGCTCAGCCGATGGCGACCTGAGGCGGGGGCGGAGCCGTCGGCAGGCGGGGCACGTCCTCAGGCGAGGGGTTGGTGCGCATGATGAAGTCGCCGATGCGGGTGACGATGCCCTGCCAGTACCGCTCGTTGTGGTAGTGGTGCAACAGGTGCGCCTTGCGCACCTTGCGAAGCACCGGCCCGCGATAGGTCGTGTGCATGAGGTAGTGCGACCACTCATAGGCCAGAAGCGCAGCCACCACGAAGCACATGACCGTCAGGCCGTACCCCACGTCGCGGAGGATCACGAAGGTCGGGATTGCCGTACCGAGCATGATTATCAAGAGGTTCCGCGTGGTGTCCGGCAGCGTCTTGGTCAGGTCCTCGGGGCTCTCGTGGTGCGCGCGGTGGTTGCGCGCCGGCGGGAACTCGACTGTGCGGCCGGCGATCTCGTGGGGCCTCGAGTGCAGGATCACGCGGTGTATGAACCACTCGAGCACCGGATAGGCCGCGACCAGGCCGATGATCAACCAGAGGTCGAGCATCGTGAACCCGCCGACGATCACGCGAGCCACGATGAGAGCCACCAGCACGACGAAGATGACAAGGGGTATCGGTAGCTTCAAGAAGAACACCAGGTAGTCGCGGAACGGCGAGTCGGCCGGGGGCGGGTTCAGGTCGGCTTGGATCTTGCGTGGCTCGGGCATGGGTCCAGATGCTACCTCAGCCCCTTGCTGCACCATTCCGAACCCCCTTGGTGCTCACGGTCTTGTGGGTTGACCCGAAAGCAACTGGCGTTGATCTTGAACCACATCACGCCGGTGGTCGAACACGTCCCGCCTCGCGCGACGGTGCCAGGGGGCTCACGCCCCGTGCTCTGAACCGAGGGGCGCCGCGCTCTCGCCCG
>JAHFUU010000443.1 GCA_023264915.1 Microthrixaceae bacterium
AGTTCCTCGAACAGGCACCCGGCTCGCGCCCCCAACGACGGGCCGACTGCCTACGGCTCCTACTCCGCGATCTCCCCACCGAGCAGCGGTAGCGAGCGGGCCTCACATGGAACCAGGTGTGAGCGCCGACGGCGCCCCAAGAGATGAGGGGTCGCGGATCCCATCCCAGCCACATGACTCGTCGGGCAGGGGCGGAGCGCCGCTAGGGTTCGCGGTCTGTCACGAGAGATCGTTGGGGGGAATGGCCGAGACGAGCCAACCGGCACCGCCTGGAGGAGTCGACGGGGAACCGCCGCGCGGCGGCCGCCGGCTCTGGCCGAGGTTGGTCGTCGCGGTAGCGGTCGTTGCAATCGCTGGCATGGTGTGGCTCTTGTTCGGGGGCGAGCGAGCGCAGCAGTCATCAGAGGACGAGGCTCGCCAGCGTCTGGGTTCGATGCCTTCCCCGGTGATCGCCGGGACGACCCTTGCAGGGGACCGGTTGGCGGGCCCGCCAAGAGCCGGGCTCTACAGGTACCGGGGGACCGGCGTCGAGAACACGTCGTTCCCGCCCCTGACAGAGGGCCAGGGCCCTCAGATGCCTGCGACAGTCACGATCCGAGCCGACGGTTGCTGGGCTTTCCGTGTCGACTTGAACACGCATCACTGGCAGGAGTGGATCTACTGCACCGCTGACGGAGAGCTCCGTGAGGTGAGCACGACCGTGAACGCCAAGCGGAGCTTCGGTGGGCTGAACGTCGAGAACACGTCCACGTTCGCATGTGATCCGCCGGCCTTGCTGGTCGCCCTCGGCGACCCGCCGGGTGCATCCCGGCCGCGGTCGTGTGTGGGCAAGGGCTCGATGGTGCCCGACGAGACCCCGGCAAGGGGACCGGCGACGGTCATCGGGTACGAGACGGCTCAAGTGGGTGGGCAGGCCGCCAAGGTGATCCATCTCCGCTACGAGCTCGCCTATTCAGGCGGGCAGAAGGGCGCCGGCACCACGGACCTGCTGGTCCTTGCGAGCACGGGGCTTCCCGTGCACAGCACGAGCCACCTCAAGATCGATACGGCAACGCCGATCGGCAACGTGACCTACGCCGAGGATTCAGAGTTCACCATCGAGACCCTCGACCCCGTGTGAGCCCGGATCGAGACCCTCGACCCCGTGTGAGCCCGGACCGCGACGGTCGGCCCGGCGTGAGCCCGGACCGCGACGCTCGACCCAATCTGGCCCGGCTCGACACGGCGGCCTGTCGTGAGTCATGGTTCAGTTCTCGACCCGAGGAGCAGCCCATGGAACGGATCGTCGTTGGAGTTGACGGGTCACCTTGCTCGCTTGCGGCGTTGCGGTGGGCTGCGACCGAAGCACGGTCACGCGGTGCCAGGCTGGACGTCGTGATGGCTTGGGAGTACGGCCTGCCCGTGTCGGGCACGTTGCCGACCGCGGACGAGATGGATCATCGCTGCCGGGCCGAGCTCGATCAGGTCATGGCATCTGAAGGTCTCGAGGACTCCGGTATCGAGGTGCACACCAAGGTGGTGCGCGGGCCGGCAGGACCGGCGCTCGTGAACGAGGTCGGCAAGGCCACCCAGCTGGTGCTGGGCTCTGAGGGCCACGGCGCGTTCGAGGGCAAGCTGGTCGGATCGGTGAGCATGTACTGCACCGCCAAAGCGCCCTGCCCTGTGGTGGTGATCCCTCCCGACGATCGGTAGGCGCGCGCCACCGGTCGGCCCGCGGGTGGCTCGCGCTCCGGTTGTCCGGGGTGCCCCCGGCTCCATTAGCGTCATCTGCGAGAATGTCGACGCACGAGGTGAGGTTCACCCGGTGACCACAGTTTCAGACACCACAGCCGCAACAGAGACGGCAGAGATCTTGGACCGAGACAGTGCCCGCACCGGCAAGGAGCCGACCTTCGCGTGCATTGACGGCAACGAAGCAGCAGCCCGGGTTGCCTACGCGCTCTCCGAGGTCGTTGCGATATACCCGATAACTCCAGCATCTCCGATGGGCGAGGCGGCCGACGAGTGGAGCGCGGCAGGCCGGCCCAACCTGTGGGGCGCGGTCCCTGACGTGATCGAGATGCAGTCCGAGGCGGGTGCTGCAGGCGCATTGCACGGCGCGGTCACCAAGGGAGCGCTCGGCACGACCTTCACCGCGTCACAGGGCCTCCTGCTGATGCTTCCCAACATGTTCAAGATCGCCGGCGAGCTCACACCGACCGTGGTGCACGTGGCGGCCAGGTCTCTGGCAACCCATGCCCTGTCGATCTTCGGTGACCACAGCGACGTGATGGCAGCCAGGAGCACCGGTTTCGCGATGCTTTGCGCGTCCTCGGTACAAGAAGCACATGACTTCGCCGCGATCTCCCACGCAGCGACCCTCACCAGCCGCGTCCCGTTCCTGCACTTCTTCGACGGGTTCCGGACCTCCCATGAGATCAACCGGATCCAGCTGCTTCACGACGACGATCTGGCTGCGATGATCGACATGGCCGCTGTGGACGCCCACCGCCGCCGGGGCCTGTCCCCCGATCACCCGGTCCTGCGCGGCTCCGCGCAGAACCCGGACGTGTTCTTCCAGGCGCGCGAGGCGTGCAGCCCCTTCTATGAGAGCGTTCCAGGGATCGTCGCCGAGCTCATGGATCGCTTCGCCGCGCGCACCGGCCGCCGTTACGGGCTCGCCGACTACGTGGGTCATCCTGAAGCTGAGCGTGTGATGATCGCCATGGGCTCAGGGACGGGGGCATGTGAGGAAGCAGTCGAATCCCTGGCAGCGGCGGGTGAGCGCGTGGGCCTGGTCAAGGTCCGCCTCTACCGCCCGTTCCCAGCCGCCGAGCTGCTGGCGGCGCTGCCTCGGTCCACCCGTGGGGTTGCGGTTCTGGACCGCACCAAGGAGCCGGGGGCCCCGGGGGATCCGCTCTACCTCGACGTCGTCTCGACACTTGCTCAGGCTGCGGCCGACGGCGAGGTCGATTCGATGCCCACGATCATCGGAGCCCGCTACGGCCTTTCCTCCAAGGAGTTCACTCCCGCGATGGCCAAGGCAGTCCTGGACGAGCTCGGGTCCAAGCATCCGCGCCGGCAGGTGACAGTGGGCATCATCGACGACGTGAGCCACACCAGTGTCACGTATGACCCGTCCTTCGACACCGACACGAGCGATGTCAGAGCTGTCTTCTTCGGCCTCGTCAGCGACGGAACGGTCAGCGCCAACAAGGCAGCAGTGAAGATCATCGGTGAGCGCACGAACCTGTTCCCCCAGGGCTACTTCGTGTATGACTCCAAGAAGTC
>JAHFUU010000046.1 GCA_023264915.1 Microthrixaceae bacterium
GCCGCGTCCAGGAAGGCGAACCCGCTCGGCCTGTTGAACAAGGTCACGCCCGCCACGAGCATCACGCTGGCGCAGCACGCAACGAGCGCGACCCAGGCCCTGCGGCGGTTGGCCGAGTATACCGCCACCGCGTACAGCGCGGGTAACCCGAGCACCGCCTGGGGAGCTCCGTAGCCGAGCAGCCAGTACACCGCGACGGCGGAATCCACGATCAGGAGAACGGTGATGGGCACGTGCCGCCGCCACACGAGCGCTGTCGCACCGACGACGACGAGAGCGATGGCGAGTCCGTCGGCTACACGCTGACCGGGATGAAGCGTGGATGAATCCGACACCACCCCGACGACCGCGAACACCCCGATCAGGACCGCGATCACCACGTCGAACAGGTTGCGCGGATCCGATGTCCATCGGCCCTTGACGCTCATCGGTGGCTCGTCCGTCGAACCATGGATCGACAGTACCGTGCCGGCGGCGGCGGACTCGTCCTTCGCTCGGGTGATCGTCCGTCCATCGATGGGATGACGCAGCACCCCTCCGACCTCCGCCGGAGGTCCGATGGCAACGGGCCGGAGGGGGGCCAAGGCCGACCGTTCGGAGGACCGGATCGGTCGGAACGACCAGCCTCCAGACGGATGCACGATCACGCCTGTGCCGGACGACCCCGAGATCGAAGTTCCTTACCGTCGGAGTGTCCCACTGATCTCGACAGAAGGATCCACCATGACACTCCTCCTCACCGCTCGGACTCCCGCTCCGACCCTCCCGAAACACACCTCCGCGGCCGCTTCGGCACGTGGTGCCACGAAGATCTACGGCCGTGGCGACACCGAGGTCGTGGCGCTCGACCACGTCGACGTCGACTTCGCCACCGGCCAGCTCACAGCCATCATGGGGCCCTCGGGATCAGGGAAGTCGACACTCATGCACTGCATGGCCGGCCTGGACCGCCTCACCGCCGGCTCGGTCACCATCGGCGACCTCGACATATCGAGCGCGTCCGAGAAGCAGCTCACGATCCTGCGGCGTGACCGCCTCGGCTTCGTGTTCCAGGCCTTCAACCTGGTTCCCACCCTGACGGCGATCGAGAACATCACGCTCCCGATGGACCTTGCGGGCACGAGGCCGGACAGGGCCTGGGTGGAGAGCGTGATCGACACCGTCGGGCTGTCACACCGCTTGAAGCATCGCCCGAGCGAGCTCTCGGGTGGCCAGCAGCAGCGCGTCGCCGTCGCTCGTGCGCTCGCCAGCCGGCCGCAGATCATCTTCGCCGATGAGCCGACCGGCAACCTGGACAGCACAGCGGGTGCAGAGATCCTCGCGTTCATGCGCCATGCCGTGCGGGACCTGGGCCAGACGATCGTGATGGTCACCCATGATCCCGTTGCAGCGAGCTACGCGGACCGCGTCGTCTTCCTCACAGACGGGCGGATCGTCGACGAGCTGACCGATCCGACCCCAGACGCCGTGCTCGACCAGATGCGTCGGCTCACCAACTGAACCGCCACCTACTCAGAGATTGGATTCGTGATGCCTCGACTCACCGTCAAGAACCTCTGGGCGAACAAGGTTCGATTCGCCCTCACCACCTTCGGGGTGACGCTCGCAGTGAGCTTCATCGTGTCAGCCTTCGTCCTCGGCGACGGGTTGCGCGCCAGCTTCGAGAAGGTCTCCGAGGAGATAGCCAGTGGCGTGGACCTCGAGGTCCGCAACGTCGCGGACCTCGGCGACGCGCCGCCGCTTGCCATCGGCACCGTGCCCACGGTCGCAGCCGTCGAAGGCGTCGACAAGGCCGTCGCCGACATCGAAGCGGCAGACAACGCCGTGCGCCCGATCAAGGCCGATGGCTCCACGATCAGCACCAACGGCCCCCCGCAGCTCGCGTTCAACTGGATCGAAGATGACCAGCTGAGCGCGTTCAGGCTCGTCGAGGGCTCGCCACCCCGCGTCGGGCAGTTCACGATCGACGTCGACTCCGCCGCCAAGCACGGCTTCGTCATCGGGCACACCTACAAGGTGATGACTCCCAAGGGGACCGTGGAGCTCGCGCTGTCAGGCACATCGTCCTTCGGTTCGGAGAACGCGACCCTGGGTGCGGTGCTGATGCAGATGAACACCGCTCAAGCAGGCGAGCTGTTCGCGATCGACGGGGTCAACGCGATCAAGGTGAAGGTCGCGAGCGGCGCCGACACAGCTGCGGTCCAGGCTCGTGTCCGGGATGCCGTCCGTGCCACCGCCCCCACCGTGGAGGTCGTCGACAACGCGGCAGTTCTGGCGGAGACGACCTCGGACTTCACCCAGGAGATCGACATCATCGGCAACATCCTGCTCGGGTTCGGCGGCGTCGCCCTGTTCGTCTCGCTCTTCATCATCTACAACACCTTCGCCATCGTGATCGGCCAACGGACCCGCGAGCTCGCGCTGCTGCGAACCGTCGGTGCCGGGCCTGCACAGATCCGGCGCTCGGTGCTCGGCGAGGCCCTGGGAGTCGGCGTCCTCGCGTCCGTGATCGGGATCGGAACGGGGGTCGTCATGGCCCAGGGACTGGAAGCCCTGTTCGGTGCCATGGGAGCCCAGCCCGTCGCCCACCCGACGATCCTCGCCTCCCGGACCGTGATCGCTGCCTTGGTGATCGGCGTCGGCGCGACGATGCTGGCCGCGGTCGGGCCTGCTCGCCGCGCAGCGACCATCCCCCCGGTCGCCGCCCTCACCGGCCGTAGCGAATCCGTGCGACTCGGTTCTCGAGCTCGGACCGCGTCAGCCTTGGCACTGGTCGGTGCCGGTGTCCTCGCCGGCGTCGGCGGCCTCGCCGGCGTGGGTCCCGCAGCCGTCACCGTGGGTGGTACGGCCTTCGGTGCGATCGCGGTGTTCCTCGGTGTCACCCTGCTCAGCCCGCTGGCTGTCCGCGGCGTCACGGCCTTGTTCGGATGGCCGCTTCACAGGGCTGCCGGGGTCGCGGGTCGCCTTGCGCGGAACAACGCCGCCCGCAACCCCCGACGCACAGCGACCACCGCGGCTGCGCTGATGGTCGGGCTGGCCCTCGTCTCGACTGCCCTCATCGTCGGCGAGTCGGTGAAAGCGACGATCGGCACGACCTACACGCAGTCGGTGAAGGCCGACTACTTCCTCACCGACAACCTCCGGGAGGTCAGGTTCCCCGCAGCGCTCGCAGCCAAGATCCGCGAAGCCGAGCACGTGACCGCTGCAACGGGGCTCACCTACCTCGAGGCCCGCGTCCAAGGCATGGCCGCCGGCAACGCCAAGAAGCAGGTTGTCGGCCTCGACTTCGCACAGGTCGGAGCGCTGCTCGACCTCGGCATCGAGTCCGGGGGGTTCGACACCAGGGTCGCCAACCCGGTCGTGGTCTCCACGAGCGAGGCCTCGGCGATCGGTGCCAAGGTCGGCGACGTGCTCACGATCGAGCTGCCCAACAGATCCCGGATCCAGACGACGGTCGTGGGGCTGTTCGACAACCAGACCGTCGTGGCCCAGGACTACCTGCTCGACAACAGCGTCCTCGACCATGCCGGTGTGGCACAGGCACCGGAGTGGCTGGCCGTGTCGTTCGCCGACGCGGCACCACCTTCGGCAATCGACACCCTCGTCGCCGAGCTGGCCAGGGAGCTCCCCTACGCCCAGGTCGAGACGGCCGCACAGTTCGGCAAGCGGCGCCAGGCCCTGGTCGACAACATCCTCACGATGGTGAGCATCATGGTCGCGCTTGCCGTGATCATCGCACTCATAGGGATAGCCAACACCCTGGCGCTGTCGGTGTTCGAGCGCACCCGTGAGCTGGGCCTGATCCGGGCCGTCGGCATGACCCGACGCCAGCTGCGCCGGATGGTCCGACTCGAAGCCGCCCTCGTCGCGACGTTCGGCAGCACGATCGGGGTCGGGCTCGGTCTCGTGTTCGGCTCGGGTGTCGTCGCCGCCCTCCCGGCGTCGTTCGCCTCGGGCATCTCGGTCCCGGTCAGCCAGATAGCCGTCCTCATGCTGGTCGCGGGAGTCGCCGGCGTGATCGCAGCCTGGTTCCCCGCACGTAGGGCCGGCCGCCTCGACGTGCTCGAAGCGATCGCCATGTGAGCCGGACCGGTTGCCCCACGCAGGGCCGGCGTGCCACCTCTGGCACCACGGCAACCGGGTACCCGTGCCAGGCGCTTCAGCCGACCCGAAGCGCCTGGCCACCGTCGACAGGCAAGATGGCGCCTGTTATGAAGGCGGCCTCGTCTGAGGCGAGGAACAGCACAGCGTGGGCCACGTCCAAGGCGGTCCCCATCCGTTGACCGAGTGGAACCGCGGCATCACGGATGCGCCGCAGCTCGTCTGGCTCGATGCCGAGGGCCCCGGCCATGCCCGAGATCGCCATGGGGGTGTCCATCAGACCGGGCATCACAGCGTTGACCCTGATCCCGTGCTTGGCGTTGGCACCGGCAAGGGACAGGGTCAGTGAGTTCACGCCGGCCTTGGAGGTCTTGTAGGCCAGCATGGGTGCCGCTGCCACCGCCGCGAGCGACGAGATGTTGACGATGGCACCCGACTTGTGGCCGCGCATCACGGGGAGCAGGTGCTTGCACGTGAGCCACATGCCTTTGAGGTTCACCGAGAAGATCAGGTCCCAGGCTTGCTCTGTGAGAGTGGTGGCGCCCGCGTCACCTGTTCCGATGCCGACGTTGTTGACGAGGATGTCGACTCGGCCCGCCTCGTCCACCACCTCTCGAGCGAGCCGGTCGCAGTCGGCCTCGCTGGTGATGTCGGCTCGTAGCGGTGTCGCGCTGGCGCCTTGACCCGATATCAGCTCACAAGTCTCGGCAGCCGAACCGAGGTCTCGGTCAACAGCGATCACAGAGGCGCCCTGGCGAGCGAGCAGCAACGAGATCGCACGCCCGTTCCCGATGGTGTCACCGGGCGTCTGGCCCGCACCCACGACGACCGCGACCTTGCCGGCCACCCGACCAGTGCCCAGCTCCATGGCAGGCGCATCCATGACGAGAGTCTGCCCCATGCGACGCCGACCCTCCAGCATGGGCGGGGTCATCGAACAGGCGCCCGCGGATGGATCAACCCCGGCACCGGCCATCCAGAGCAGTTCAGCCCAGGATCGCCGCGACGTCCAGGTTCGGGTCGAGTCGTTCGAGATGCCTGACGTATCTGTCGATGTCGCGGCTCACGGCGATGATCTGACCGGCTTGGCCGGGCCCGGAAGCAGCGGTGGCTCGGGGACTTCGACGGGACGAGTGTCCTGCCGGCCCGCAACCTGTGAGAAGGTGTTGAACCATGCGCAGTACACCGACGGGGCACGTGAGGGCCCCCCGGCCTCCATCGGGGTGAACCCATGAACGACGTCTATGACGCCATCGTGATCGGCGCCGGTCACAACGGACTGACCACTGCCGCCTACCTGGCCCGGGCGGGACTCAAGACCGCCATCATCGAGCGGCGCCACGAGGAGGGCGGCGGCGTAAACACAGAGGAACCGGTGCTGTCGGGCTTCCGGCACAACATGCACGCCAACTACATGGAGTTCTTCGACATCATCCCGATGATCGAGGACTTCGACCTGGCCAACTGCGGGCTGCGCTCGCACTGCCCCGAGAACCAGGCGGGCATTGCGTTCTCAGATGGCCGCCCGCCGATCGTGCTGCACCGAAACGACCTGCTCGACAAGACCCACGCCAGCATCGCCCACTACTCCAAGGCCGACGCTGACACCTTCATCGAGCTGAAGCAGCGGACCATGGACTTCGGCCCGCTGCTCGCCTTCGGCATCTACAACCCGCCCTTCGACGGCATGGACGAGGGACAGGCCGCGCTGCTGGCTGACATGTTCGGCGACATGGGTGTCGGGGCGCACTACGTGGCCAAGTCTCCCAAGCACGTCATCGACGAGCTGTTCGAGTCACCAGAGATGCGAACCCTCCTCTACCGGATGGCGGTCGAGTTCGGCGTGCCACTCGACCAGTCAGGCACGGGAGGCATGGTCCCGACCGCGCTCATGTGGATGATCGGCCGTCTCCGCCTCGCCATGGGCGGAACCCACACGCTGGCCAAGGCCATGACGCAGGCCTGCTACGCCCACGGGGTCGAGCTCATCGAGAACACGACGGTCGAGAGGATCCTCGTCGAAGACGGCCGCGCCGTCGGCGTAGGCACCCGAAGGGGCGAGCTCAGGGCCACGCGGTGCGTGGCATCCAACGCCGACATCCGTCAGGTGGTCGTCGACCTGGTCGGTGCCGACCATGTCAGCCCGCTGTTCTACAAGCGGGCCAAGGACTTCCGCTATGGGCCCAGCGGCGTGCTGGCGACGCCAGCGCTGTGCCTCTATGACCCTCCTGCTTACAGCTCAGCCCGATGGGATCCCGACATCGATCGGTGCTTCTACACGGTCGTGGGCTATGACCAGCCAGAAGATGTCGAGCGCTACATCCGTGCCGCACACTCGGGCCAGCTGCCCGAGCCTGCGGCGGGCACCTGGGTCAACACGCTGTGGGATCCCTCGCAGGCTCCTCCGGGCCGTCACAGCGCGACGGGCTGGTTCTTCTTCCCCATGGCCAGCTACTTCAGCCCCGAGGAGTGGGCCGAGATCCGGGTGTCGTACATGGAGCGGTTCGTGGATCGCTGGGCGCAGTTCGCGCCGAACATGACCCGAGACAACATCATCGCCATGAAGCTCTACACGCCAGACAAGATGGAGCGGAAGAACCTGATGTGGGAGGGCGACTGCCTGCTCGGGGACATGGCACCTGACCAGATGGGTACCAACCGACCCTTCCCTGAGGCCGCCGACTACCGCCTCGAGCCCGCTGGGCTCTACATGTGCGGGCCGTCGGGATACCCAGGCGGTGGCGTCCATGCGGGGCCGGGTTACAACGCGTACAAGGTGATCGCCGAGGATCTGGACCTCCCCAGCCCAGTGACCGAGAGGGGTTACTGAGCCGTCCCGTCGCGTGGGCATGCTCGGCACGAGGCCGTTGGGCCTCGATCTCTCCGAGCCTGACCACCGGCACTGGGTGACCGACTCGCAGCCTCGGTCCTGGCGCTCGATCACGCACCTGCCGGCGGCCTCTCCGTGAGGTGACGGGAATCGACGCGACCTGCCCACCGGAGCGGGACCGGGACCGCTCCTGGGCACCCGCGGCGCAGGAGCGGTCGGGATCCGCCTCGCCGGCATCACGACGTTTCCTGCCCGATCCGCTTCACGGATACGGTGTCTGGGACCGCTTCGACCACCTCGACCGAGGAGCATGCCGATGGCCAGCTACGACCCGTTCTCGCGTGGGCCCCACCCTGTCGGTGTGGCCACCTTCGATGTCACCGTCGTGGAGGGCGATCGGACCGTGCCCGTCGAGGTCTGGTACCCCGCGACCGCCGAGCATGCCGGCCAGGACCTCGATCCCGACACTCAGGACAGCTTCGCCCTGATGCCGGGGATCGAAGGCATGACGCAGCAGGCCGTCCGCGATGCAACCCCGATCGGCGACCCGTGCCCAGGTGTGGTATTCAGCCACGGGTTCGCGGGGCACCGGCGGCAGACGACACACCTCTGCACGCACCTCGCCAGCCACGGGTACGTGGTCGCATCGCCAGACCATGTGGGCAACACGACCGCCGAGATCATGTCGATGATGGTGGAAGGCATGCCCGAGGACATGGAGGGATACGTGCGGCAAGTCGCAGCAGACCGGCCCCGCGACGCCTCCCGCACCCTTGACGCGCTGATCTCGGGCGAGCTCGGCGTGAAGGCACTCGATGACGGCGCCGGCATGGCAGGGCACAGCTTCGGTGGCTGGACGACGCTCACGACGACCGCCCGGGACGACCGCATCGTCGCTGCGCTGCCCCTGGCCCCTGCGGGCGGCCATTCGGACACCAACGTCGGTCCGGCGCAACCGATCTACGACCTCGTCGAGCTCGACTGGGGCCGCAGGGTCCCGACGCTGATGATCGTGGCCGACGAGGACTCCGTGCTGGCACTGGACGGGATGCACGACCTGCTGGCGCGCGGCGAGTCGCTCGACCGCATGGTCGTGATCGTCAACGCGGACCACTTCCACTTCTGTGACGGCGTCGAGCTCGTCCATGACATGATGGCGCCCCTCATGGGAGGCCAGACCAAGAAGAGCTCTGAGTTCGTGCCTGGGGCGCATGCCTATGACGTGACCAACGGCTTGGGCCTGATCCACTTCGACGCGACGATCCGCAAACTGCCCGATGCGATCGCCCTGTCCGAGCGCGACCCGAAGGAGCTGCTCGCCGAGCGCGGCATCGCCGTCGAGCTCGTCACCAGCTGACCGAACAGTGGCTGGAAGCCACGGTCCTGGAGTTGCTTCGTGTACCAGTCAGGAAGGATGCCAGATCTCGTCGGACTGGCGCGAAACGTTCAGTAGTCCGTTGTCGTGGTCAATGGGAACGTGGTCGGTGGGGCCGTCTCGATCGGTCGCGACTGCTTGCAGTAGGCCTGATCGGCTTGGTCCATGAAGTAGATGTACTCGAAAAGGGTTCTCGAGTCCTCCGGGATGGTGGTGAGGACGCCGTGGTTTCGCAACGCTCGTGGGCTGTCAACCGCGACCATGGCGGCCTCCCGAAAGGTGCCTTGTTTCTGGTACTGGAAGTTGATGAGGTTGGGCCTGCCTTTGCCCACCCGGTGTAGTGGTACCCGTTGCTGTGGGCCCAGTCGGTGTAGAACCGGTATATCGGGACTTGGTCCTCGGGTGACGCGTAGAGCACCGAGCAGCGCGCGGCAGACGTGAAGTTCTCATCCCGCGACGATCTGGCGATCTCGGTGGCGCCTGGTGAGCGCAGCGAGGCTTCAGGGCGCGAGCACGCGTACTCTCCGGTCAGCTTGCCGGGTGGCAACTCCCCGGGTGGGACCGAACGATCCGGGCTGGCGGTGTTGCCTCTCAGGCAGCCCCCCAGCAAGAGGCAGGCGGCGGCTGCGGTCAGGACGGCACCGGTTCTGTGGTGGAAGCGAATCGCCATTCACCTGCCTCGAATGTGAGCAACACCACGGCGGTGTAGGTCTTGGCTGGTTGGCCCGGTGGGGTGACCTTGAATTGGATCTTCTGTGCCCAGGTGGAGATGCCCGAAGATCGCGACAGCTCGCCGTCGCCGACCGTGCGAACCCCGTTGATGTCGCCCGGTGCTTGGGTCTGCATCCCGGCGACGAACTCGGCTTGGGGGAACCCAGAAGAGACCAATGGCGCCAACATCTCATAGAGCTTGACCCAGTCCTTGTGCTCTATGGCGTCGGTGACCGGGCGGGTGGTCCGTCGCGCCGCCTGGGTGGTGGCGTCGCCTGTCCTGAGCCGGTAACGGGTGACCGTTGTGGTGTCACAGCCGTCGGCCAGGCGCGACTCGTCCACCTCGTCGGCTTCGTCGGTCTCTTCTATCGCGCTGTGCCCCCCACGGTGGTGGTCCAGCGCCAGCCAGCCGCGAAGGCCGGCAACTCAGCCGACATCGGGAGGGCCGCGGTCGCCGAAGAGGCCACCGCTGGCACCACCAGAACCCACAACACCCACGCCAGCACCGCCGAACCGACCCGCCTCGACACCCGAGCACCACCTCGATTCACAACCGACCTCCCCGCTAGGAGCGACAGGCTCTCACAACACGAGGACCAGATCAAGCACTCGTACCCGCCCGGAGTCGCTCGCCCGCTGTCAGGCTCGGGCGGAGGCGATCAGGGTCAGCCACTCGCCGTCGAAGCCGCTGAGCGAGGCTATGAGCTGACCGTTGGCGCTCTGTCCGAGACGTGTGAGCACGCTGTCGAGGGAGCGCATGACGTAGGCCTTCTGGTCGTTCGCACCGAGAGCGGCAGCGGTGTCCGGTGGCCCGCCGGGTGCCAGCGGGCCGGGCTCGAGCGGGGGGTTCGCCCCAGGCAGCCGGTGGCCGTCTTGCCCGTTGAGCCACCAGAGCAGCCCGTAGGAAGGGTTGAGAGATGACGACGGCCGGAGGAGCTCG
>JAHFUU010000444.1 GCA_023264915.1 Microthrixaceae bacterium
GGGCGTCCAGCGCCAGGGACTGATGGCGCAGGTAGTAGAACTCGTACTGAAGCTTCTCCATGGCATCGGTCTCGTCGCCGGCGTACCCGTACTTCACCTGAGCCCAACCAGTGATCCCGGGCCGCACGAGGTGCCGCAACTCATAGAAGGGAAGCTTGGTGGCAAGCTCGGCGACGTATTGCGGCTGTTCTGGTCTGGGCCCCACGATCGACAGCTCGCCCCTCAAGACGTTGATCATCTGCGGGAGCTCGTCGACATGGCTGGCGCGCAGTAGGCGCCCGAAGGAAGTCACGCGCGAGTCACCTTCGCGGGTCCACTCGCCCTCGACGGCTCCTTGGGTGCCGCCGCGCATCGTGCGGAACTTGAGGATCGTGAACGGAGCGCCGTTCTTGCCCACACGCAGCTGGCTGTAGAACAACGGTCCCCTGTTGGCCAACAGGTTGCCGACGAGCACGACCGGTATCACCAGCACCCCGACCACGCACCCGAGGGTGGCCAGGCACAGATCGATCATCCGCTTCGCGCGGCCGTATCGCACGCGGTGGATCTCGCCGATGTCGAACATCAACGAGACCCGCTCGAGCTCGGACAGGGGCAGCTTCCCGAGCCATTGCTCATAGAACATCGACAGCGTCCGTATCCTGACACCCTCCTCGTGCAGCAGCGCCGCCTGTGCGACGACGTCCTCGTCGGTTTGGGCATCCCGGGACAGGACCACCAGGGTCGCACGTGAGTTGCTGACCGCCTCGATCAACGGGCTCTTGGAGGCCCCCGAGCCCGAGCGCGCCTCTGCTGGGGCGAGGACCGACACGACCTGGGCGGCGCGTTCGGGCTCGACCTGCAGATCGTCCTCGAGAGTGGCCACCTCGGCTCGATCGGCCACGACACAGATGCGATCCCGGCTCTCGGCCTGGGTCCTCCCGCCGGTGGCTACGGCGATCGTGAACAGGTACCACGGGATCAACAGCAGCGCCGCCCCGAACACGACGAACCGAGGCAGGAGGGCGTCACCGACCACGAGCTGGATCACCGAGATCCCCAGCGCGCCCACCGTTACGGCGACGACCGAGTTGACGATCGCGGAGCGGCTTCCGCGCGGCAGGTCGGGAAGACCGACCCCATACGCGGTCAACGAAAGGACAGCGGCGTACGCAAGCGACCACGCGAACCGCGAAGACTCATGCCACACATACGGCGGTTCAGCGACATACGCCGCATGCACCTTGGCCAGCACCAGCACCGCGGCAACGACACCCGCATAGAGCAGGAGCCGCGCCAACCGCTTCATGAACTGGCTCTGTGACCAGCGAGCTGCGCTGCCATCGCGTCAAGGGTAACCAGCACGATGCCCTGGCATCGGCAGCACCCGGCCCGAGCCGAAGCGGGGCGCGGATGGCTTCGAGGGCCCGTCGAGCCGGGGCTGGTTACCCTGGCGGCCAGAGTCGGCCCGCTTCCATGGATGGATGAGGTGAAGTATGTGAGCGGTCTCATCGTCACCAATGCCGGGCAACCGATCGCCCTTCAAGGCTCGGCGTTCCTACAGGTCTCCTTCCACGGCGTCGACTGGATGTCCAGCCCCTACAAGCCGAACGTCGGCGCTGTGAGGCTCGCGGGTTGGGACAGCACCAACATGATCCAGCTCGTCTCCACCGACTTCTTCGAGGGCTACATGACCTGGGTCGTCGGTCTGCGCCACGCAGCACCGTTCACGGTCGCGGAGATGAGCTCGCCGACACGCCTGGTCGTCGACCTGGCGGGCGCGTGAGCGCCACCGGCTGGCGGCCCAGATCGAAGACGGTGGATCTGGGGTGAGCCGCGCAGCAAGGACGACATGCCGGTGGTGTTCAGCTTTCGACGGGCACCTGGCGCACAGCGCCCTTGTCGGCTGACTGCGCCATCGCCGCATATGCCCGGAGGGCCGCTGACACCCGGCGCTCGCGCCTGGCCGGTGCCCATCCGGCGTCATCGCGTGCCCTTCGGCGTTGGGCGAGCACGTCGTCAGCCACGTCGAGCGTGATCGTGCGAGCCGGGATGTCGATCGAGATGACGTCCCCGGTCTCGATCAACCCGATGTTGCCGCCCGCAGCGGCTTCGGGGGACACGTGGCCGATGGACAGGCCGCTGGTCCCACCGCTGAACCTGCCGTCGGTGACAAGAGCACAGGCCGCGCCCAAGCCCCTCCCCTTCAAGAAGCTGGTGGGGTAGAGCATCTCCTGCATGCCGGGACCACCCCTGGGACCTTCATAGCGCACGACGATCACCTCACCGGGCTGCACCTCACTTGCCAGGATCGCGCCCACCGCCTCGTCCTGGCTCTCGGTCACCCTTGCCGGTCCACTGAACCTGAGCTGGCCCTCGCCGACACCGGCGGTCTTGACGACACAGCCATCGGGCGCCAGGTTGCCGCGCAGGACCGCAAGCCCACCATCGGTGCTGTAGGCCGATTCGACTGATCGGACGCAGCCGGCCTTGGCATCAAGGTCGAGGCTGGGCCACCGGGCCGTAGACGAGAACGGTTCGGTGGTGCGCACACCGCCAGGAGCGGCCAGGAACAGCTCGACCGCGGCGGGTGCTGGATCTTCTCTGCGCACATCCCACGTATCGAGCCACTCGTCGAGGGCTGCTGCGTGAACGCTGGCCACGCCCCGGTCGAGAAGCCCGGCCCGGTCGAGCTCTCCCATGATGGCCGGGATGCCACCGGCCCGGTGCACGTCCTCGAGGTGGTAGGTCGAGCTGGGTGCGATCTTGGCCAGGCACGGGATCTGGCGGCTCAACTCATCGATGTCTGACAGCCCGAAGTCGACGCCCGCCTCGACCGCTGCCGCCAGGAGGTGCAGGATCGTGTTGGTCGAGCCTCCCATCGCGATGTCGACCGCCATGGCGTTCGCAAACGCGGCTCGTGTAGCGATGGACTTCGGCAGCCTCGAATCATCGCCCTGCCCGTAGTGACCGAGTGCGATCTCTACGACAGTGCGGCCCGCCTGGACGAAGAGGTCACGGCGAGCAGCGGATGTGGCCAGCGTCGTCCCGTTGCCGGGAAGCGCCAGACCGATCGCCTCGGTGAGGCAGTTCATCGAGTTGGCGGTGAACATCCCCGAGCAGGAGCCGCAGGTCGGGCAGGCCGAAGACTCGATCCTTGACAGCTCGTCCTCTGTGACCGACTCGTCCGCGGATGCCGTGATCGCGTCGACCAGGTCCAGTGCCACCTCGGCGGTCCCTTCGCGCGCCACGACCTTGCCAGCCTCCATGCCCCCTCCTGAGACGAAG
>JAHFUU010000047.1:0-2069 GCA_023264915.1 Microthrixaceae bacterium
ATGGTCAACGCTCCGAACTGGCTGCACCTCACCTTCAACACCGATGACGGCACACCGTTCAACACCGACCTGTGCGAGGTGCTCGACCATCGACTCGAGCTTGACATCCGCCGAGCACTGCTCGCACGCCACTCAAGGCTGCGGCACCCCGACGGCCGAATACTCCAACTCACCCAGCGTCGGTTCGTGAGCATGCGCGACCAGCACCTCGCGGCCCTCGAGACCACCTTCGTTGCCGAGAACTGGTCCGGGACGCTGATCGTCGAATCCGGCCTGGACGGGACCGTCCGCAACGCCGGTGTTGACCGCTATGCCGAGCTG
This sequence comes from Microthrixaceae bacterium, assembly GCA_023264915.1. GTDB lineage: Bacteria > Actinomycetota > Acidimicrobiia > Acidimicrobiales > Acidimicrobilacustridaceae > JACPNV01. Next base: position 322 of record JAHFUU010000047.1, read on the forward strand.
GACAATGACCACCTCCTGCCCATCCTGTCCTGTGAGCCGACTGGCGATTCAGTCTGCATCGAGGTCGAGACCAACGACTCCCACATCCGCATAGCCCAGACTGCGCGCACGCGGTTGTTCTCAGAGGGCGAGCCGTTGATCGCCGAGCGCGAGTTCGCCGGACGAGACCGGTGGGCGTCGCAGTCGATCCCTGTGATGGTGCACGAGGGTGAACAGGTAGTAATCGAGAAGGTGCTCGCGATGTTCACCTCTCGCGATGAGGGGATATATGAACCGCACCAGGCATCAGAGCACTGGGCCCTGCACGCAGGAGACTTCGAGGCGTTGCTGGAACGTCACGTCGTCAGCTGGCGCCACGCCTGGAACCGGGGGCGGATCGAGGTTGGCCACGCCGATGGGCACACGGCCCGAGTCTTGAATCTCCATGTGCTTCATCTGCTCCAGACCGTCTCGCGGCATTCGGCGGGACTCGACGTCGGCGTGCCTGCTCGAGGCCTGCACGGTGAGGCCTATCGAGGGCACGTCTTCTGGGACGAGCTCTTCATCTTCCCCTTCCTCAACTGGCGAATCCCAGAGCTGACGAGGTCCCTGCTCAAGTACCGCGCCCTTCGCCTGGACCAAGCGCGCTTCGCCGCGACACAAGCCGGCTACAGCGGGGCAATGTACCCCTGGCAGAGCGCCAGCAACGGCCGCGAAGAGACCCAGACCATGCACCTCAACCCGCGGTCTGGCCGCTGGCTCCCTGATGCCAGCCACCTGCAGCGCCACGTCAACATTGCGGTCGCGTTCAACGTCTGGTCCTACTGGCAGGTCACCGGCGACATGGAGTTCATGCGGTTCTGGGGCGCCGAGATGATCCTCGAGATCGCGCGCTTCTGGTCGAGCGCCGCCACCTACGACCACCTCCTGGACCGCTTCGAGATCAAGGGGGTGATGGGACCCGACGAGTACCACGACCGGTATCCCGACCGCGACGAGCCGGGACTGGACAACAACGCCTACACCAACATCATGGCCGTGTGGTGCATCCTCCGTGCTTTTGACACCCTGAACGCCCTACCCGCGGGACGGTCTCAAGAGCTCAAGGAGAAGCTCGACATCACGGGCGAGGAGCTCGACCGCTGGGGGGACATCTCGCGCAAGATGCGGGTCTGCTTCCACGAGGGCAACATCATCAGCCAGTTCGAGGGCTATGAGGACCTGGCCGAATTCGACTGGAAGGCGTACAGGGCCAAGTACGGGAATATCCAGCGGCTGGATCGGATACTCGAATCAGAAGGTGACTCACCGAACCGCTACAAGCTCGCAAAGCAACCTGACGCGCTGATGCTGTTCTTGTTGCTGTCCGTCAACGAGCTGCGCGAGCTGTTCGAGCACCTCAACTACCCATGGACCGAGGACCTGATCGAACGCAACGTGTCGTACTACGCGGCACGAACATCTCACGGGTCGACCCTCAGCGAGATGATCCAGACCTGGATCTACGCCAAGGTCGATGCCTCTCACGCCTGGACACTGTTCCGAGAAGCGCTGCTGGCCGACGTCACAGACGTGCAAGGCGGCACCACGACCGAAGGCATCCACCTGGGCGCGATGGCTGGGACCGTTGACCTGGTCCAGCGCTGCTTCACCGGAATCGAAACCCGGCGGGGCAAGCTGATCCTTGATCCCAACCTCCCACCTCAGCTCGGCAGCATTCGCTTCGTCATCACCTATCGAGGCCGCCCCCTCCAGCTGACCTTCACCCA
>JAHFUU010000047.1:2079-9934 GCA_023264915.1 Microthrixaceae bacterium
GGATGGGGCCGGACCGTTGACGATCGAGGTCCGAGACAGGTCCCACGAGGTTCACCCTGGGGACCGCCTAGTCGTGAGGTTGACTCAGCAGGACAAGCCAACGGACACGACCGGGTGAACTGGCCCAGCTCCAGTGGTGCCGGTGGGGTTGTTCACCGACACCACTGCGCTGGTTGTGAGGCTGTGGGGCCATGCTGGCCCGGAGTGACCCCGCGTGTCAGTCCTCAGCAAGGACTTCATCGATCGGGGCATCGACATCGAGCTCAATGGCCGTCTCTTCGCCGGCACCGTCGAGACCCGACTCGAAACGCACGCGTTCGGTGACCTCGACCATGATCTCTGGGTTGTCGACCAGGAACTGCTTGGCGTTCTCGCGGCCCTGACCGAGCTGCTCGCCCTCATAGGTGTACCAAGCGCCAGACTTCTTGACGACACCCAGATCGACACCGATGTCAAGCACCGATCCCTCACGGCTGATGCCTCTGCCAAAGGCGATGTCGAACTCGCACTGGGTGAACGGGGCGCTCACCTTGTTCTTGACCACCTTCACCCGAGTGCGGTTGCCAACGACGTCGGTGCCGTCCTTTATCGACTCGATCCGCCGGATGTCGAGCCGCACCGATGAGTAGAACTTCAAGGCCCGCCCGCCTGGGGTGGTCTCGGGGGAACCGAACATGACACCTATCTTCTCGCGGAGCTGGTTGATGAAGATGCAGATGGTGTTGGTCTTGCTGAGGTTGCCGGTGAGCTTGCGCAGAGCCTGGGACATGAGCCGGGCCTGGAGGCCGACGTGCGTGTCGCCCATGTCTCCCTCGAGCTCAGCCCGTGGGGTGAGGGCTGCGACTGAGTCGATGGCTACGACATCAAGAGCACCAGACCGAACGAGCATGTCGCAGATCTCAAGAGCCTGCTCGCCGGTGTCGGGCTGGCTGATGAGGAGCTCGTCGACATCGACCCCGATCGCTCGGGCATAGACCGGGTCGACTGCATGCTCTGCATCTATGTAGGCGCATATGCCACCGTTGCGTTGCGCCTCGGCGACCACGTGCATCGCCAAGGTCGTCTTGCCAGACGACTCAGGGCCGTAGATCTCAGTGACGCGTCCACGAGGCAAACCCCCGACGCCGAGAGCCAGGTCAAGTGAGAGAGCACCGGTGGAGACGGTCTCGACTTGCACCACTCCCTTCTCGCCCATCCGCATGACAGAGCCCTTGCCGAACTGCTTGTCGATCTGGCTGAGTGCCGCCTCGAGTGCCTTCTCACGTTCCATGGTTGTCTCCCTCTCGCTTTCTGTGTTTCGTCTGCCTTGTTGCGCCGAAGCAACGATTGGTGATGACCCTATGGGCGGGGTGTGACGACAACCGGGCTTGAAGAAGGCCCCGAAGCCGGCGACGGGCGGTGGATGCCAGGGGGCAGCACCGCGAACAACAGCAGCGTAATTCCGAACAGAGGTTCGTGCAAGCCTTTCGGCAGGCATAGGGTATAGCTCATTTTCTTGTGATTTCAATGATTTCCACTCTCTGTGGATGAAGGTGTGGATACTTGCCGAGGTGCGGACAGCGGTCCCTGCCCGCATCGAGGACAGCTGACAGAAGCGTCGTACTGCTTGGCTGTTGCGGGCATGACTTGGCGGTGATGGCTCCGGACCGGCGGGTCGGCGCCTCCGGGTTCAGGTGCCCGGAGGCGATGCTGACCGAGCTCTGATTGTTCCCCGGGAGCCAGCGAGACAAGATGGCCGATCACCGGTGGATCTCGAACCGCTCTTACCCTTGGGACCGTCTGAACAGGAGCTGCAGATGACCGATACCAACGCTGGATCAGAGGACTTCCCCACGCCTTCAGATGCCGACCTCAAGGCCAGCCTCACCCCAGAGCAGTACGAGGTGACCCAGTGCTCAGCCACCGAGCAGCCCTTCACCGGTGAGTACTGGGACACCCATGACCCGGGCATGTACCGGTGCGTCGTCTGTGACGTCCCGCTGTTCGACTCCGAGACCAAGTTCGACTCTGGCTCGGGCTGGCCGAGCTTCTACCAACCAGCGAGCGATGACGCCATCGACGAGCGGGTCGACCGCAGTCTCAATGCCGTCCGCACAGAGATCCGCTGCAAGAACTGCGGCGCACATCTCGGCCACGTCTTCCCCGACGGTTGGGACCAGCCAACCGGCCTTCGCTATTGCACAAACTCGGCTGCGCTACGCCTCGATCCCCGACAGCCCGGTCAACAAGGCTGACGCAACTGGGGATCCAGCCCAAGCTGCATCGTTGGGCCAACAGCGATCCTTCCTGCCCGTTCGAATGACTCGTCCAAACAGGCACCCAAGCCACCAGAGCGCACAGTGGTCCGGTCAGTGCAGGCCTCACCACTTCTTCCACGGTGCGTCCCCGCTCTCCCACAACGCCTGGAGAGCTCGCACATCGCGCAGGGTATCCATCGATTGCCAGAAGCCCTCATGTCGGTAGGCCATGAGCTCGCCATCCGCGGCAAGGCACTCGAGGACCTGCTTCTCCAGCGAATCCATGTCACCGGAGATCCGCTCCAACACGTCGCGCGAGAGAACCATGAAGCCACCGTTGATCCACCCTTCACCGATCTGGGGCTTCTCGGTGAAGTCGGTGACCACATCGCCCTCGAGCTCCAACCCACCGAAGCGGGCCGGCGGGCGGATAGCAGTGATCGTCGCGAGCTTGCCGTGGGACTCGTGGAAGCGAACCACCTCGTCCAGGTCGACATCGGACACACCATCGCCATAGGTCAGCGCGAAGTTCGCGTCGGGAAGCCACTGCTCGAGCCTCCGCACCCGGCCTCCGGTGTTCGTCGTGGGCCCGGTGTCGACGAGGTCAACCTGCCAGTCGTCGACCCCTGGACCAGCGAAGTCCACATCGCCGGTTGCAGTGGTGATGCTCAGGTCTGTCGTGAAGGCGCGGTAGTCGAGGAAGAAGCGCTTGATCACATCGGACTTGTACCCGAGCGCAACCACGAAGTGCCGGTAGCCGTGGACGCCATAGCACTTCATGATGTGCCAAAGGATCGGCTTCCCACCGATCTCGACCATCGGCTTGGGTCTGCGGTCGGTCTCCTCCGATAGGCGCGTCCCCAGCCCCCCGGCAAGGATCACGACGCGCATCGACACCGTCCTTCGGTCATCGCCGCGAGAGGGTAGCGCCTGGCGAAGCGGCTGAGGATGACCTCGCCCGCCTAACATCGGCGTGTGACCGAACCCCGCGACCCGACCCCCGCGCCGTCGGTGTTCTGGCAGGGGTTGAGCGAGGAGCACAGCCGCCAGCTGAGCGAGCACGGCTTCGAGTCGATCAAGCGTCGACAGGCGCTGCGCTACTTCACCTGGCGTTGGAAGTGGTCTGCAACCTTCCGCAGCGAGCAGCTGCGATACCTGCTCTCACACCGGCACCCAGGTGAGTGGGTGCATGCCTGGCGGTCCAACGATCTGTCCGGCGACGAGTGGGGGGACCTCGAATGGTCCAAGCTCGAGCGGCACTTCTACTGTTTCGCGGTGCGCCTCCTGTGGGCGTACGCGGAGGACCACGGAGACCGCGAAGTGCTCGACCTCCCCGAACCCCTCACCGGCGGGCCGATCCCTGTGCATGAAGCCGGCCGGCTCATCTCACAGGATCTCGCAAACTCATCGATCGAAGTCGAGGCGATGCGCCGCGCGCTCGATGGGCAGCCTCCGAGATCGATCCTCGAGGTGGGTGCCGGCTATGGGAGGACCGCCTACTCCCTGCTAGGCATCTTCCCTGATGCCACGTACACGATCATAGACATCGAGCCTGCTATCTCGATCTCACGCTGGTACCTGACGCAGCTCTTCGATGAGGACCGACTCCGATTCCTCGCTCCCACCGAGGTCGACCAGATCGATGACCACTCCGTCGACCTCGCCGTGTCGATCTCGTCATTGCAAGAGATGACAGCCGATCAGGTGGCGAAGTACCTGCAACTCTTCGACCGAGTTGCCTGTGGCGGGGCCGTCTTCTTGAAGCAGTGGAAGTCATGGCGCAATGACCAGGACGACGTGACCATGCGCTTCGAGGAGTACCCGATCCCGCGCAGGTGGCTACCGAGGTTCGTCGAGCGGGCACCTGTTCAGACGCGCTTCGTCCAGGCTGCCTACGTGGTGCCCTCCTGATCTTGCGGGATTCCCATCCCGGTCACATGCCGGGCCGGGCCGGGGCGGAGCCCCCTTAGGTCGTCGAGCGCGAGCGACCTTTTGAGGATCCCGTACGGCTCTGGGACCTCGAGGGCTTGGCCGGCCGTGACGAGCGGGGCTGCTTGGATGACGCTGACGACCGGCGGGATCGCGGCGCGATGGCCCGGCCGCTCTCGACGAACTCTCGCAACGAGCGCTCTATCTCCTGGGCGAAGATGATGCGGAGCGCATCGGCACCGATCGGTCGCATCGCGTCGTATGCAACCACTACGTCATCAGGCGCACCTTCGCGCCCGAATCCCTTGCCTGCGTGGTCGGCGAAGTACGACACCAGCTCGTCAGAGAGCTTCGACAGATGGTCCCGCATCAACCCCGCTGCTCCGAGCGCCGTGTCGACATCGACACCTGCTCTCTCCAAGCGCACACCGATGTCGAGCAGACCTGGGCTGGGGACCAGGTATGACGCCGGAGAGCTGTCTGTCTCGCGGCGGATGACTCCTGAGCGCTCGAGGTCCGCGATGAGCCCCGGACGACCCCCCTCGAACCGGTCAAGGACCTCGTCACGGGTGAGGATCAAGGGCCGCTCGTCGCTCCACTGCACCTGAAGCCTCTCACCGACACCCAACCACGACTGGAGCGAGTCGCCGCCCCATTCGATCTGGTTGAGCACGTCGCGGATCGCATCGAGGCGAAGGCCGCGATCCTGCAGATCGGCGATGATCTTCAGCCGCTCGACGTGATCAGCACCGTAGAGCGCCACACGACCACGACGCCGCGGAGCCGGCAGGGTTCCCTTTGACTGGTAGAAGCGGATCGTGCGGCTGGGAACGCCCGTGATGCTTGCAAGCTGGTCGATCGTGTACTCGGCCTGGTCGTTGCCGACGATCGCAGGGTCTCCTTCGGCGGAACCGTCGGGACTGGATCGGTCACCCGTAACGAACCGGTCGGTGACCGGATCAACCGGATCATCCGATCAGGTACGAGCCGAGCCGTGCCTGCGCATGGATGCCAGCTCTCCAGTGAGTGGGACTTCAGGCTCCGAGCAACGCCTCGCCTCCGCCGTCGAGCAGGGCTCTCGCTGTGAGCCGGCCGAGGGCGACCGGGTCGGTACCGACCCGGCGCTCACGGAGAACGACATGGCCGTCGAGGGAGCCGAGCATCGCGTGCAGTTCGAGCTCCTCTCCGCCACCGAGCTCAGCTTAGCGGAGCGCGCCGAGCGCGCCGGCAGGCAGGTCACAGTCCCCACCCAGCTCGGCAAGGAAGGCTCGTTCGGCGTCCACCGAGACGCGCGATGCGGAATGCTCGATCCCGCCGAGCACTGCCAGCATCTCGTGGTCCTCAGCTCGGCACTCAATGGCCAATGCCCCCTGGCCTGCCTGTGGGAGCACCGACGACGGTGACAGCAACTCCGTCGGCACCCCCGTCTCAGCCAGGGACTCCGCTAGACCGAGCCTTTCGATGGCTGCCGCTGCGATCACTATCGCTCCCCCGTCGGGGACCTTGGCGATGCGAGTGGCGATGTTGCCTCGCAACCCGGAGAAGGTGAGGTCGGGCCTGAGATAGGCGAGCTGCGTCCGGCGTCGCACAGACCCCGTCGCCACGGTCGCACCCGGGGCCAGACCCTGAAGGGTCGACCCGACCAGCACGTCACGCGGGTCAGCTCTGACTGGCACTGCCGCCAGCACAAGACCAGGGACGGCGACAGAGGGAAGGTCCTTGGCCGAGTGAACAGCGATCCGAGCATCGCCGGCCAGCACTGCGGTCTGAACCTCCTTGACGAACACGCCCTTCCCACCCATGTCCCAGATCGGGATGTCCAAGCGCTGGTCGGCTCTCGTGTTGACGATCACCAACTCCTCGGTGACCTCCACCCCATTGTCCCTGAGCATCGACGCGACCGCTCGCGCCTGCCACAGCGCCAGCGCGCTCCCTCTGGTCGCGATCTTCAACATGGCCCCGAACCTGGCAGACGAGCATCAGGATCACCCGCGGCGACCGGTCCCTGCCCCCAATCACCCAGTGATCGGCGTCGAGTTGCTCGTCGACCGGGTCCCGTGCACTCGGCATGACCGCCATTCGGGCACCCCAGGGAAGATGAACGCCAGACGATCCCATCCCGATCACATGACTCCTCGGGGCGGGGCACAGCGTCAGAGATCGAACAGGGTGCGGAGAGCATCGGCAAGGCGCTCGCCTTTTGAGGACCCCGCGGCATCCTTCACCCCGACAGTCGGCGCATGCAGCAACTTGGCAACTATGGCCTTGGTAAGCGCCTCGACGCTTTGACGTTGGTCTTCGTCAAGGCCCACGAACCTGCCCGAGAACCGATCGAGCTCGGTGCGTCGGACATCCTCTGCCGCACCGCGAAGCGCCGCGATCAGGGGTGCCACCTCACGAGCCTGCGCGACAGCCAAGTACCGGTCGAGCTCTTCGGAAACGACGAGCCCTGCCGAGTCCAGCTCGCGGCGGCGCTCCTCGAGGCCCGCCTCGGCAAACGCGCGAAGGTCGTCCATGTCCAACAGCTCGACACCTTCGATGAACCGAGTCGAGGGGTCGACATCGCGGGGCAGGGCGACATCGACGATCACGAGCGGCCGACCCCCACGAGCGTCCATCAGGCCTTCGATGTCACCATGCTCGATCATCATCGAGGATGCGCCGGTCGAGGTCATCAACAGGTCGACCGTTTCGAGGGCTGCACCGACCTCTTCGAGTCGCAGCGCCCGCCCGCCGACGTCTTCGGCCAATGCCTGCGCCTTGGCGTAGGTGCGGTTGGCCACACCCACCTCGGACGCGCCCGCAGCCACGAGGGAGCGGACCATGCCCTCGCCCATCTCACCGGCACCGAGCACCAAGATCCGCGCTCCCTCGACCCTGCCCAGCCTGGCTCCGGCCATTGCCACAGCAGCGGAGGACACCGAAGCGACGTGTTGGGAGATGCCCGTCTCGGTCCGGACGCGCTTGCCTACCTCGAGCGCGTGCCTGAACAGCATGTTGAGCTGCGGGCCAACCGTTGCCTCGCGCTGTGACTGCTGCCAGGCCGTCCGAACCTGTCCGAGGATCTCAACCTCACCAACGACATCGGAGTCGAGTCCAGCAGCGACACGGAACAGATGCCGTGCCGCGTCGTTGTCGTAGTAGACGTAGAGATGATCAGCGAAGTCCTCCGGGGGCAGGAAAGCAAGCTCGCCCAGGGAGTTGCGGACGTCAGAGAAAGCGCCATGGAACTTCTCTGCGATCACGTAGACCTCGGTGCGGTTGCATGTCGAGAGCACGACTGCCTCACTCACATCGTGGCGACCCACGAGGTGATGCAGAGCCTTGGGAAGGCTGGCATCGTCGATCGCCATCCGCTCGAGGAGGTCAAGCGAGGCAGAACGATGGTTGAGGCCGATGACTACGACAGACACGCCTGAAGGCGCTCCTTGGCTTCGGCGAGGTTCCCCTCGCGGATCAGCTCAAGTGTTCCCGAGTCGAGGGCCTCTTGCCAACTCATGCCCTCAGTCGATCTTCCCTGGCCTTTGATCTCACGCCGCGCCTCGGCCAGCAGCTCGATCAGCGTGCAATGCTCGGGCCCGAGCGTGGACCCATAAGCATCACGGAGCCACCTGGCCACTGCTGGTGCCTCGCCGCTGGTCGAGAAGGTCACCACCAGCGGTCCCTGGCGGATCACCGCAGGCAGGGTG
>JAHFUU010000445.1 GCA_023264915.1 Microthrixaceae bacterium
GCAGCTCTTCTATCTCGGTGCCCTGCTCGGCGATCCGGTCCTCGAGCTTGGCCAGCCGTGCCAGGGCTCGGTCAAGCTGGCTCTCGATCGTTTCCTCACCCACCGCTGCCCCCTCTGGCTGTAGCCGGCTCGATCCCGCGAAGTCCCCGAACCATACCGTGCCCCCGCCGGCCCCTGCCTGCGCCGCCTGCGCCTGCTTGCGCTGTCACGGGTCCTGCGTGATGGGCCGTCAGTCGTGCGTCGGTGCCCCCGCCGGCACTCGGGCGTGAGGCGTGCATGGGGCCTACACTCGCCCGCCGATGGAACCCACTCCCACGGCCCAACAGGTGATCGACGAAGTCTCAGGCTCTGGAGCGGGCTACGTGAAGGTCGCGGTGTCAGACATAGACGGTGTCCTCCGTGGCAAGTACCTCGAGCGGGACAAGTTCATGGGAGCGGTGCACAGCGGCTTCGGGTTCTGTGACGTGGTCTTTGGCTGGGACTCCTCTGACGAGTGCTATGACAACGCCTCCTACACCGGGTGGCAGTCGGGCTACCCCGACGGCGAGGTGCGCATAGACCTGGCCACCCACCGCCGCATCCCTTGGGAGCAGGACCGTCACTTCTTCCTGTGTGACTACGTGGGTTCGACCGCCGGCTCGGTGGTCTGCCCGCGCCTCGCCCTCAAAGGGGTCGTCGACCGTGCCGCGTCCATGGGGTACGCGGCCAAGTTCGGCCTCGAGTTCGAGTTCTTCAACTTCCGCGAGACATCCCAGTCGGTCAACGAGAAGGGGTTCCGTGACATCACCCCGCTGACCCCGGGGATGTTCGGCTACTCGGTGCTCCGCCAGGCCCAGAACCAGCCGTTCTTCGAGGCGCTGCTGTCGGAGCTGGCAGCATTTCGCGTCCCGCTCGAAGGCCTCCACACCGAGACCGGCCCCGGCGTCTTGGAGGCAGCGATCCTCTACAGCGACGCGGTCGAAGCGGCTGATCGAGCCCAGCTGTTCAAGTCCGGCACCAAGGAGATCGGTGCCCGCCTGGGCATCATGCCGAGCTTCATGGCCCGATGGAACGCGTCACTGCCCGGGTGCTCGGGCCACTCCCACCAGTCACTTTGGGATGTCGAGGGCGAGCGCAACGTGTTCTTCGACGGTGGCGACCCCGCCAAGATGAGCGCCACGTTCAAGTCCTACCTTGCGGGGCTGCTCTGCCTGCTGCCTGATCTCACGGCACTTCTCGCCCCGACCGTCAACAGCTACAAGCGCCTCGTCGACGGCTTCTGGGCTCCCACCAAGCCCAATTGGGGCATCGACAACAGGACGGTCGCGTGCCGTGTGATCCCGGGGTCGGCGGCCTCCACCCGGTTGGAGATGAGGGTGCCGGGCGCGGACGTCAACCCGTACCTTGCCGTGGCCGCCTGCCTCGCCGCGGGGCTGTACGGGATTGACAGGGGCCTGACGCTTGACCAGGCAGCCGTTGAGGGCAGCGGCTACCACGACGGCTCGGTGGAGCGGCTCCCGGCCAACCTTCAGGTCGCGACCCAGCGGCTCGCCGACTCGAAGGTGGCCCGCGAGATCCTCGGTGATGCCTTGGTGTCGCACTTCGTCCAGACGCGCGAGTGGGAGTGGCGGCAGTTCCAGGATGCGGTGACCGACTGGGAGCTGTCCCGCTACTTCGAGATCATCTAACAGCCCCAGGGGCTGCGCCCCCGACGCACCCTCGCTGACGCTCGGGGTGCTCCCCATCGGCGTCGGGCTCCCTGGCGGTCGCGCCGCCGCACGGCGCTTGCCACATCGCGAACAAATTGTCGATCGTGGATCCGCAAGCGCCTAACGCCCTCAGCCGCTGCCTCGGCGCAGTTGGCCGGTCTCGACGAAGAAGGCGACGAGGTCACGGACTGTGTCCTCGGCGGGGCGCGGTTCATAGCCCAGCTCGGCGCGGGCCTTGGCCCCGTCGACGGTGGGAGCGCCATCCAGCGCCGCAAACGCCGCGTCGTCGAAGATGTCAGACTTGAACATGCTGGTGACGGGCTTGACTATCGAGGCGAGCTGGCGTGCCCTCGACACCGAGAACCCGAACAGCGGGCCCATGTGCCCACTAGCGTCTGCTGCCATCCGGAACACGTCGAGCATCGACACGTAGTGTCCCGGGAGCAGGTAGTTCTCGCCGGTGCGTCCCTTTTCGGCCGCGGACACCAAGCCCGTGGCCACGTCCCGCACGTCCACGAAGTCAAACGACGCGTCGACCATGATCGGGACTCGCCCACGCGCGGCAGATCGCAGCAGGAGGTTGAATCGGCTGAGCTGCCCGTAGTCGACCGGGCCGTAAACGCCGGTCGGGTTGCATATCACGCCGTCGAGGCCCGCCGAGATGACCTCTTGCACAGCCTGCTCGCCCGCCCACTTCGAACGGTCATACACAGGCAGGGTGGGATCATCAGAGCGCGGCGACGCCTCGTCCAGGCGGCCGTCGGGAGCGGTCCGCTGGTTGAAGGCGTGCATCGAGCTGCAATGGACCAGCCGGCGGACCCCGCAGGCATGGGCCGCCTCGGCCACCGTCCTGGCACCCTCGACGTTGACCTTCCATGCGATGGGATCCTCTTCGGCAAGCGTGATGAGCGCCACCAGGTGCAGGACCGTGTCGATGCCGTCGAGCGCCTCGCGCATCGCGGCGGGATCGAGGATGTCGCGCACCTGCCATTCGATGCCTTCGGGCGCTCCGACCTCGGGTGTGACCCGGTCGATGGCTCGCACCTCGTGCCCCTTGCCGACGAGCTCGTTGAGCACGTTCAAGCCGACGAAACCCGCTGCTCCTGTCACCGCGACGCGCACGCCTGACCTCCTCGCTCGTGTCGGTGGGCTGCCGAGGCTACCACGACCTGACGTGCAGTCAGATCGGGCAGCTCACCAGGTCAGGCGACCGGCCAGGGCAGCCGTTCGCACGGGTCAGCTGTGCAGCCTGCCACGTGAGCCGGCCGGGTTGCTCTGGCGCTGCACGAGCTGGCCCCCTGCCACGGCCACCGGTCTCCCCGGTCCCGGCATTGTCCCGGCATTGTCGGGGCTGGACGGCCGGCTGGCACAATGAGCGGCAACATGGCCATCTCGACCTTCTCGTTCCCGACCGACATCCGCTTCGGCCAGGGCAGCCGCTCACTGCTCGCGTCCGAGCTGCGGGCGGCGGGCAGGGCGCGCCCGCTGGTGGTGACCGACAAGGGCGTGTCGGGGCTCGGGTTCTTCGCCGACGTGGTCGAGGGGCTTTCTGAGTCCGGCCTTCAACC
>JAHFUU010000446.1 GCA_023264915.1 Microthrixaceae bacterium
CGGCCGATGCGTCCTCGAGGATGTTCCCAGTCGCCTGCGCGGGACCCAGCTGGTAGTAGCCCTTGAGCTTGCTGTTGCCGGCGTCGTCGCGCTCGTATTCGGGCAGGATCACCACCTGGTCGGGCTTGTCCTGGTCTACGGCGGTCGCCTTGACCCCAGGAGGGCAGACCGGGTCGCTGAAGATCGGGGTCTGCGCACCGGCGCCTGACTGGCCGGGTTGCGCTCCTGGTGACGTCGGCACCCCACCGGGCTGGCCTGGCACGACTCCCTGGCCTGGCACGACTCCACCGGGCTGGCCTGGCACGACTCCCTGGCCTGGCACGACTCCACCGGGCTGGCCTGGCACGACTCCACCGGTGGGCACTCCCGGCGTCTGGGACGGAACAGATGCCACGGGCTGGGAGGGATCCTGAACCGGAACTGGTTGGCCGGGAACCGCAGGCGTCGAGGGCTGGCCGGTCTGATCCAGCAGCTGAGCCTCGGTCATCGCAAGCCGCGTGCTGGGGTAACCCGAAGCACTCTCGCCAACGGGCATGTCACCCATCGCCCCGGCCTGCGCCCCGGTCTGCGCCCCGGTCTGCGTGCCGGGCGGGGGGGCGGAGCTGGGCACAGCGACCGCCGTAGTGCTGGCCTGGGCGGGAGTGGTGGGCACGTTGGGGTCAACGGCTGAGCCTGGCGGTGCGGAACCCCCGGGGGCGATCGAAGAAGGGGAGGATCCCGGCGGTGCCGCCGTCGAGCTCGTGGTGGTGTCGAGGACCCGGCATTCGGAGATGACGGGCCGGAAGCGAAGTTCAGCGGTCTGACCGACGAGCTCCAGCAGCCGCTCCTTGTTCTCGACTCCAGGGATCTGGATCATGATGTTGTCGTTGCTCTGGCTTATCTCGGGCTCGGCGACGCCGATCGCATCGATGCGTTGGCGGATGATGGCTATCGCCTGCTGGAGCTGCTCCTCTGACACGGACTGCTTCGGCTTGAGGACGACCGAAAGGCCACCCTGCAAGTCCAGGCCCAGCAGCGGCGCGTTGGCGGCCACGAAGGTGTAGATGAGCGATCCGGCTGCCAGTAGCACGACGATCAGGATCGAGATGATCTGCCCGCGACGTGCCTTCATCGGTTGGCGTCCCCACCCGGGGGGACGTCATGGCGTGCGCCGGACGGCTCAGGGGCACCGCTCAGGGTCTCTGAGTTCGCGGCATCCCTTGGCCCAGCGTGCCCAGGCCCAGTGTGCCCGGACTCAGTGTGCCCGGACTCAGTGTGCCCGGACTCAGTGTGCCCAGGCCCAGCGGGGCGTGCCGCGCCGAGCTCGCCCGCGTCACCTGCGGGCCGCCCGTCGGGGACCACCAGACCGACTGAAGCTCTGGCGACCTTGATGGTGACCCCGTGGGCGACTTCGAGCATCACGTGCTCGTCGCCGACCTCGGACACCACCCCGTAGACGCCCGAGGTGGTCATCACGGTCTGGCCTGTGGCAAGGGACGCGACGACAGCGTGGTGCGCGCGCACACGACGCTGTTGAGGGAGGACCACCAGCACGTACATGAGGACGAGGAAGAAAGGGATCAGGAGCAGAGCCATGGCCCTCCAGAGTCTTGAAAAGGCCGACGGGCACCTTATCGCGGCCGGTTGGCAGGCCGTGTACCGGGCAGCCATGCGACGTGTGCCGCCGCCCGTCGGGCAAGACCGAGGGTGCGAGCAGCGAATCGAGTCATCGGGGCACATCTTCGAGCTTGCCGTGCGAACCGTGTGCGGCATCGAGCGCGCCACCGACCGAGCCCGGTGCGGGCGCCGAGCGGCGCCCCGACACGATGGGGGGCCGACCGTCATCGCAACCACATGACCCATCGGGCCGGGCAAGCGCGGTCAGGGGTGAGAGCCCAGGCGAGGCGCGACCGCGCGGGCTCGCAGCGCCCCGCGAGCGAGCGCCACCCCCACTGCGGTGAGCCTCAGCGGATCGGCAGGCCCTCCTCTGCGTCGAGCAAGCCCGCCCGCGGCGAGACGCGCCATGAGCTGGCGGTCGACCTCGACCTCGAGGATGCCAGAGGGCACGGGGCGGCCCGTGTGCCCCCCGTGCCAGCCCTGCTCGGTGACTGCGACCCTCACCGCCGCGACCAACTCGTCGATGCGGGGCCTGTCGCCGGCCAGGAGCATCGCGTCGACGAGCTCCCCGACAGCACCGCCGAACCCGGGCTGGGTGCCGAGGTGCTGGACGAGGCGAGACCAAAGCGCACCGTGGTCCCCCACCAGTGCCAAGCCGGCCGCTGTCGCCTCCCAGGATCTGGTGGTGGAGCCCGCCGCAGACCTCGGGCTGTTCGCTTGTCGGGCCCGTGCGCCTCGCTTCCCTTGCTGTCGAGCCGGACCGGATTGCCGCCGCTTCAACAGCCCGAGGCCCGCTGCAAGCTCGCGGCTCGCCATGAGCAGCGGCAGCTCCCGCTCAGTCGCGCGGCCGGACACGTCACCCCAGCCGAACCTCTCGGATGCCTCGCGCACCATGCGCGGGGGGAGGCCCCCTCGCGCAGCCTCGCGGACAGGGTGCTCGAGGGCACTCACCAGCCAAGCGAGAGGCTGCATCGTGCGGGTGAAACCTCGGGGGGGCGGCACCTCGCCGAGAAGGAGGTTGGTCACCGCGGACACGATCGAGGTGCGCGCGTCGCCCATCTCGCGCTCTGACCAGGCGGCGACACGCTCGGTGCAGACCGCTTCCAGCAGCGACTCACCCAGCAGATCCGGGCGTGCCTGGAAGAGGTGTTCCTGGGAGAAGCGGAGCTGATCCCGCTTGAAGCTGCGGGCGCCGGGATCGAGCACGCCCGCGGTGATGGCCAGCTCGAGAGCCTTGGCCGTGCTCCAGAACGCGGCCAGCTCGACGTCACCCATCAAGTCGCCCCACCTCAGCCGCGGCACGTCTGGCGGTACGACGCCAGATGCGATGTGTGCATCGAGGAACGCGTCGAACCCTTCCTCTGGATCTCGGGCCCATCGCTCGAGGAGCTCGGCGGTCTTCGGGGATCGGCATATGCCGGCATATCGGGCCAAGCCGGCGACGTCGAAGAACCGCGCCAGTGACGCGACGAGCCCCTGCCGTCCCTGGATAGGGCCGAGCCACTTGAATGGCAGGTCGTACCAGAGGAACTGCTGAAGCCCTGCCTGGTGCAACCGATCGAGTCCGTGGGCGCCCACGAGCCACGACAGCGCTGTGCCCGCGTCCGCAGCACCTTCGGGATCAGTCAACGACAACAAGTCGAGCTGCTCGACCACCGAG
>JAHFUU010000447.1 GCA_023264915.1 Microthrixaceae bacterium
ACCTGGCGGCGCTGCTCTCTGACGGGAAGCTCGGCGTGATGTCCCAGGTCGTGCCAAACGGTGGCTGGTCAGGGGTCCAGGCCCTCGGTGGCAACGGAGGCACCCAGCCGATCCTCGCCGCCAACGCCGACGGCCACATCGAAGCCTTCTACGTGGGTACCGACACCGCGATCAACCACGCCTGGCAGCTGTCCCCACCCTGATCCGCCCGGTCCCGCGGCTGGCGCGCCATGGCGTCAGGAAAGGGGCACACCGACCGACACCTTGCCGGGCTGGGTCACCCGGCCCCGTCGTGCTAGCGTCCCCCGCCGTTGATATGTGGATCGCCAGTCAACCTCTGGTCGAGGCAAGCCCGACGATGCCAGGGAGCAGCTGTTGCCGATGTGGCAAGCGCCCTGATGGGCGACCGCCAGGGAGCCCGACGGTGATGGTGATGGGGGAGCGTGGCCGACGGCACTTGCTGGGTACCCGGCGGCCGATCCGATGAAGGGACTCATCACTGCCGGTGGGTCCGGCACGCGCCTGCGCCCGATCACCCACACGAGCGCCAAGCAGCTCGTCCCGATAGCCAACAAGCCGATCCTGTTCTACGGCATCGAGGACATGGTGGCCGCCGGCATCGACGAGATCGGAATCGTCATCGGTGACACCGGCGACGAGATCAGGGCGGCAGCGGGAGACGGCTCGCGGTGGGGGATCGAGATCACCTACCTGCCCCAAGAGGCACCGCTGGGGCTGGCTCACTGCGTGCTGATCGCCCGTGAGTTCCTCGGCGACGAGGACTTCGTCATGTACCTCGGTGACAACATGCTCGAGTCGGGCATAGCCGAGCTGGTCGACGTGTTCGAGGGGGCCCGCGACCCGTCGAGGTCGCCCCGACCGGGCGAGGAGGTGACCGCTCCGGTCGCCCAGATCCTGTTGCACGAGGTCGACGACCCCACGCAGATGGGGGTGGCGGCATTCGACTCCAAGGGCAACATCGGAAGGCTGGTCGAGAAGCCGCGTGATCCACCGTCGAACCTGGCACTGGTCGGCATCTACCTCTTCGACGCCACGATCCACGAGGCGGTCCGCGCGATCAAGCCGTCCGGCAGGGGCGAGCTGGAGATCACCGACGCGATCCAATGGCTCATCGACGAGGGCCACAGCGTGCGCCACGAGGTGCTCGAGGGCTGGTGGATCGATACCGGCAAGAAGGACCCGCTGCTTGACTGCAACCGCCTGGTGCTCGAGAAGATCGAGCCTCGGGTGGACGGGGCCGTCGATGAGGGCTCACAGCTCGACGGGCGCGTCGTCATCGAGGCCGGTGCCCAGATCGTGGGCTCGACGGTACGAGGCCCGGCGATCATCGGCGAGCGCACGAAGGTCATCAACAGCTACATCGGGCCTTTCACGTCGATCTACCACGACTGCTCGATCTCTGACTCCGAGGTCGAGCATTCGGTCGTCCTCGAGCAGAGCACCATCGCGGGGATCCGCCGCGTCGTCGACTCGCTGGTGGGCCGCCAGGTCGAGGTCCGGCACTCAGAAGCCAAGCCGAAGGCGTTGAGGCTCGAGCTGGGAGACCACTCGAGGGTCGAGGTTGGCTGAGGCGGCCTCGGTGGAACCCGTCATCGTCCAGCAAGCCACGAGCCAGCCCGGGAGCGCGAGATGACCGACGTGGTCGAATCCAAGCTGATCGCAGGCGTCCACCACGTCAACCCCGACGTGCACGGCGACGAGCGTGGCCTCTTCGTCGAGACCTACAGGCGGCAGTGGTTCCCCGAAGGCCGCGAGATGGTCCAGGCCAACCGCGGTGACCGGCGCGCGGGCGCTGTGGTGGGCCTGCACTACCACCTCCACCAGGCCGACTTCTGGTACGTGCCGTTCGGGACTGCCCGAGTGGTCCTGCACGACCTGCGAGAGGGTTCGGCCACCGACCGCGCCACTGAGTGCTTCGACCTCGGCCGCCGCGCGGACGGATCACACTCACACGCGGGGATCTACATCCCACCAGGCGTGGCCCACGGCTTTGCCGCCCTGTGCGACATGACCATCACCTACCTGGTGGACGGCTACTACAACCCCGACGACGAGCTGGGCGTGGCTTGGGACGACCCCGACATCGGCGCGGAGTGGGGCGTGGCAGACCCGGTGCTGTCGGCCCGTGACCTGGCGAATCCCCGCCGGGCCGACATCGAACCGAGATGGCGACCACACGCAGCGCTTCGCGCCTAAGGGCGTCTCGGGCTACCCGTGCCCGAGCATCGATCACCGGCCGTGCCCGAGCATCGATCACCTGACTACTTGCGGAAGAGGCCGGCCCTGGTGAGGAACAGCGCGAACAGGCCGACGGGCAAGATGAAGCGGATGAGCTGCGGCGCGGTCAGCCCGATCAGGACCACGATCCCGAAGACGGCGCCGGCTGCCAACCAGAAGCTCGCGCCGAAAGCGTTGTTCTTCTCGACCGGCATGTACTTGGCCCTGGTGGTCTTGACCTTGCGCTGCTTGACCTTCGGCGAGTACTTGTGACCCTCGGCGAGGTGTGCCTGCAGCTGTGACTTCACGACGAAGGACTCGTCGCACATCGGGCACTTGACGGGTTCTCTCAGCCGTCCGCCTGCGCTGTACTCGGGCTGATCGTCGTAGGTGCTCGGGTCGGTCATGTCACGCTCCCGCATGCAACGAGTTGATCCCGATACGGTACCCGGCCAGGCGCCTGGGCCCTCGGGGAATTCGGTTCTCGCATTCGTGCCAGGATGGCGAGCATGCGTGTCCTGGTTACAGGTGCCGGAGGCCAGCTCGGGCGTGATCTGGTGTCGGCGTTCGAGTCATCGCCTGCCTCACATGAGGTCGTCGCCGCCGATCACCTGACACTTGACGTCTGCGATCGTGACGCCGTGCTGGGGACGATCTGCGCGACCCGGCCCGACGCTGTGGTCCACGCGGCAGCCTGGACCTCAGTCGACGCGTGCGAGTCCGACCCGGGCAGGGCACTTGCCACCAACGCGTTGGGCTCGCGCAACGTCGCCGATGCCGCCAACCGGATAGGCGCCAGCCTGTGCTACCTCTCGACTGACTATGTGTTCGACGGGACCAAGACGAGCCCCTATGACGAGTGGGACGAGCCGAAGCCGCTCTCGGTCTACGGCCGATCGAAGCTGGGCGGCGAGCACGAGGTGCTGGGTCGCTGCGACATCTCGACCGTGGTCCGCACATCGTGGGTGTGCGGTGACCAC
>JAHFUU010000448.1 GCA_023264915.1 Microthrixaceae bacterium
CAGGCGACATCGACCCGCGCGCGGAGGCTCTGCTGATGGCCGCCGACCGGGCCCAGCACATGGCAAGGGTCATTGGGCCAGCGCTTGCCGAGGGGCGGTACGTGGTCACCGATCGCTACATCGGCTCCTCCCT
The DNA here is from genome assembly GCA_023264915.1 of Microthrixaceae bacterium. Classification (GTDB taxonomy): domain Bacteria; phylum Actinomycetota; class Acidimicrobiia; order Acidimicrobiales; family Acidimicrobilacustridaceae; genus JACPNV01. Next base: position 134 of record JAHFUU010000448.1, read on the forward strand.
CGCATATCAGGGGTACGGGCGCGGCCTGAGCATCGATGAGCTGACGTGGCTGTCAACATGGGCCACAAGAGGGCAGTGGCCAGACCTGATCGTGTTGCTGGACGTGCCACACGAGGTGGCGGCTTCGCGGTTGGACCCGACCACGCTTGACCGTTTCGAAGCAGCCGGCACGGCATTCCATGAGCGGGTGAGACGGGGTTTCACCGAGATGGCAGCGGCCGAGCCGAGCCGGTGGTTGGTGATCGACGGAACAGGAGCCGTCGACCGCGTGACGGCCAAAATCCTGTCGGGGGTACATGACCGTCTCGGCTTGCGAGTGTGAGAAGCTCGTCCTTGTGATTCAGGGTGCCAGGTCAGGACTGCGGCAACGACCTTCGTGGGCCAACCTGTGAGCGCTGACGTCTGGGCCGACGTGGTGGGCCAGCCCGACGCGGTCGCCAAGCTCAAGGCCGCCGCGCAGGCACCTGTTCACGCCTACCTCCTCATCGGCCCCCATGGCAGCGGGAAGCGCCATCTGGCGTTGGCCTTCGCAGCAGCGCTGCTTCGTGCTGACAGTCCAAGCGGCACAGATGCCGAACGGGCCACATCTCTCGTCTTGGCCGAGCGCCACCCGGACCTGAAGATCATCGAGCGAGTCGGTCCGCGCATCACGGTTGCCCAAGCTGATGAGATCGTCCTGGAGGCCAGCCGCAGCCCAATCGAGTCCGAGCGCAAGGTGCTCATCCTTGACGAGTTCCATCTGGTCGAAGCGGCGGGACCGAAGCTCCTGAAGACCATCGAGGAACCGCCCGCTGGGGTGTTCTTCTTGGTGCTGGCCGACGAGGTGCCCCCGGATCTGGTCACCATCGCGTCCCGGTGCGTCCGGATCGACGTCTGTCCGATCCCAGACACAGCGATCGTCGAGCGTCTGGTCAGCGAGGGCATAACCCTTCAGGCGGCGCAAGGGGCGGCCCGGGCGGCTGCAGGTGACCTGAGGCGCGCGAGGGTGCTGGCCACCGACCCCGCCGTCGCCACACGACATGCGTGCTGGCACGAGACCCCGTCGTTCCTCGACGGCACCGGGCTTGCTGCGACGACGCGGACCGGCGAGCTGATGATGCTCATCGACCAGGCCGCTGGGCCCCTCCAGGACAGGCACCGGGCAGAGATCGCCGAGCTTCAAGCCCGGATAGACCAGTACGGTGAGCGAGGCTCAGGCCGCAAGCAGACCGAGGATCAGCACAAGCGAGAGCTCCGTCGCCACCGCATGGACGAGCTGCGCGCCGGGCTGGCGACACTCGCGCGGTGCTACCGCGATCGCCTCGTGGAAGAACCCAGGTCCGACTACACCCGAGCTCTCGAACGGATCCAGCACATGGCCGCCGGCCTGGTCCGCAACCCCAACGAGAAGCTGCAGCTTCAAGCCTTGCTGTTCGCACTCCCTCCCCTCCCGCCAGATAGATGATGTCCTCACCAAGATGGCGATCGGCGAAGAAGGTCCTCGACCTGCTCGCTCGGAAGGGCCTTGGCGAAAAGGAACCCCTGGGCGATGTCACAGCCGAGCGATCGGAGACCGGCCAGCTGTTGGGACTCCTCGACGCCCTCAGCAGAGGTGACCAGACCCAGCGCTCGCGACATGTGCATCACCGCGGTCGCGACCGGGGAACCATCGCCATCCTCGCGGATGGCGGTCACGAAGCTGCGATCGACCTTGACAACATCGACAGGAAAGCGGTGCAGGTACGACAGGGACGAGAAGCCCGTCCCGAAATCGTCGATTGCAAGCCTCACACCCAGTGCCTTGAGCTCTGAAAGGACACTCAGGGTCGCCTCAGCATCGTCGATGAGGATGCTCTCGGTGAGCTCCAGGACCAGTTGCTGGGGCGGCCAGTCGTAGCGCTCGAGGACTCGAGCAACGCTTGCGACCAGATCTGGGGCCGATATCTGGCGGGCAGACAGGTTCACTGCCACACAGAAATCACCCATCCTCGGTATCCGATCGACCCAGGTGCTTGCCTGGAGCACGGCTTCCTCGAGCACCCACCGACCGATGCGCACGATCAGGCCGGTGTCCTCGGCGGTGGGGATGAAGTCGACGGGCATCACCAGGCCGCGGTCAGGATGGTGCCAGCGAAGCAGCGCTTCAACCCCTGTCACCCGCCCCGTGGGAAGGTCGATCTGTGGCTGGTAGTGAAGGCCGAGCTCGGAACGCTCGACAGCCTGGCGAAGCTCGCGGTCCAGCCTCAACTGCTCAGTCGCTCGGGTGCGCATCGCATCGTCGAAGACCTCCAGCCGATCTCGCCCTTTGGCCTTGGCCTGGTACATGGCCGCATCGGCATGTTGCAACAGCGAGGTGGCTTCGTCGTGATCTGACCCATCGCCGAGGTCACGGGCCGGGTCCGAGACGGTGACTCCGATCGAGGCAGCGAGGAACAGCTCGCCCTCTTCGATGGAGAACGGCTCGCTCAGCGCGAGATCCAGCCGGTTCGCAACGAAGCGCACGTCTTCGATGCCGGACACGTTCTCGAGCACGACGACGAACTCATCGGCTCCGAAGTGCCCGACGTAGTCGGTTGGGCGGACCAGGTTCTTCAGCCGTGCCCCGAAGCGCACCAGCAACTTGTCACCAGCTGCGTGCCCGAGGCTGTCGTTCACAACCTTGAAACGATCCAGATCGATGAGCATCACCGCAAGGGTCGACCGGTTCGTACGGGCCCGGCCGAGCGCGGAGTCGATCATCTCGAGGATGCTGCGCCTGTTGGGTAGCCCTGTGAGCTGGTGGTGTCGAGCCTGGTGGTACAGCTCACGCTGCACATGGTCCCTGTCGATGGCGATGGCTGCGAGGTGAGAGGCAACGGCCACCACGTTGCGCTCGTGATCGGTCGGCTGCCGGGGCTGGCGGTGGTAGGTCACGATGGTGCCCAACACCTCGTCGGTGCGGCTCTCGATCACAGGAACCGCCCACCCGCTGCGGATCTGGTGGCGGCGCAGCAAGAAGAGCTCCTCTGGGTCGGTGGGCTCGACCTCGAAGTCTTGGATGACGACCGGCCGGCGCAGATCGATCGAAGCGCCACAGGGCCCAGATGACGGATCGATCGGCATC
>JAHFUU010000048.1 GCA_023264915.1 Microthrixaceae bacterium
CGTTCAGGTTCCGCGCGTGATCATGGTCGCTCCGCCACCCGGTGGCAGTGTGTCACTCGCCCCGGGCAAGCCGACGGGAACCGCGACCTTGCACTTCTGGGTGATCTGGGCGATGGGCTTGCCCAGCTCGACCGGATCGGCCCCGGATGCGCCTGAAGCCAGCAGGATCAGCTGGTCACGGCTTGGCTCGTCGAGGGTCAGGACCGTGTAGCGGATGCATGAGATCTGCCCCTCGTCGACCGACGCGCCGGTCGGAGCGATCTTGGCATAGGCATCAGCGAGGACCTGTGCGGGGAGGCACGGTCGGACTGCGGTGACGAACTCATCGAGGCGCGCCTTTGAGGGCTGCTTGTCGCTGTCGGAGTTGAGTGCCGATGCCAGCTCGGGCTTGGCATCGAGGATCTTGCGGATGCAGTCAGTTGCCACTGTGGACAGGAACAACCTCTGTGAGAGGTTCTCGGTGGCCTCTGCCGGTGTCATCTCCGGCAGCGGCTCGGAACTGCACGCCGCGAGCGCCGATGACGTTGCCAGCACGACGACCGTCACCGTGATCAGCATGCTTCGAGGCGACGCCAGCCAGCGAGCAGGACCCTCGATGGTGCCTTGCCGGTCCCGGACTCGAGACCGGCCTGCATGGGGGGCCTGGCCGCCGCGAGCCATCGGTTCGGTCACCCCTCGGCTCTGGCCAGGTGCCTTCATGCTCGAAGGGTAACCCCGTCGCGGGCAAAGGACTGGCAGGGGTCGGCGCTTCGTGCGCCGACCCCTGCGTGTTGTCTCTCGCCGCGAGCGGGCGCTTCGCGCGCCCGGCAGATCTGTGCTGACTAGGCGGGTATGGAGGTGTTGCAGGCCTGGTTGAGCTTGGAGATGACCGGCGCGGCAAGCGAACGGTCATCTGACTGGGAGGCGATCACCAAGATGGCCAGGACGGGCGCCAGCTCGTCGCGGTCAAGGGCGAGGATCTGGGTCTGGATGCAGTCCAGCCCTTCCTTGGAGATGTTCTGGCCGTCCTTGGAGCTCTTGAGCCCGGTCATGAGCCCGTCGACCAGCTCGGCCTTGGGGACGCACTCGACGATGAGCTTGCTGAGGACCAGCGCCTGCGCGGGGGTGAGGTTGCTCCCGCTGTCGCCCAGCGATCCGACGATCTGCTCGATCTCGGGATCAGAGGATGCAGCCTCTTGGGCGGCAGTGCCGACGCACTTTTGCTGCTCTGGGGTGAGCTGGTAGCCCGAGCCGCCACCCGTGGTGGAGCCGGTGGAGCTCTTCTTGGTCGTCGCGGTGCCCTTGGCGGACGTGGACGGGCTCTTGGTGTCCTTGGTCGTGCCGCCGCTGTCGGACTTGGTCGTCTCGGTCTTGGCCGAGCTGGACGGCGCCTGGGTAGCTGGCGTGTTGGTGTCGTTTGACTTCGAGCAGGCACCAACGGCTAGCACGAGGGCCGCAACGATCGCGACGGACACGACTGTGCGTTTCATCTGGGTCTCTCCTCCCATGGTTTGTGTGATGCGTGAACCATCCCGGTCCGGCGCAGACAACATAGTTGGTGCGGCGTCCCGCGCAACGTCGCCCTCCGCGAACAGCGATCGAGGACTCCCGGGCAACCGCCTTGTGCCGGTCAGGTCACGGTCGTGGCTTCAGGTGGCCGGTGAGGTGGTGCCGGAGGAACCCGGGCACTTGGCGGCAAGGGAGTCGGTGAAGGACCTCTCGGCATCTGGCTCGCCAGCCACGATGGCGACAGCTTGGTCCAGGGGGCGGTCTAATGCCAGTGATCGGCGCACACAGTCCCGACTGGTGGCCTGGACCGGATGCCGCTGCTCGTAGAGGGCTTCCAGCACATCGGGACCGATGCAGTCAGCGAGCATGCCGAACAGGCGCTTTCGGGTCTCCAGGTCGGTCTTCTCGAGGTGCCGGCGCGCCGGAGCGACGAGGTCTGGCTTGCGCTGGAGGGATTCACCGATGCAGTTCACCTGTGCCCTGGTGGCATCGGGGTAGTTGCGATCCACCAGGTCAAGAGCCAGGGCGAGCTCGTCGATGCCCCGCGCCGAGCTCGTCGCCTTGGTCGTTGCGACACCGGACGTCCCGGGAGCGGTGACCTGTGTCGGCTGGGGAGGCAGGTCGACGCAGCCGGAAGTGGCCAGGGAGGTCGCCATCGCGACGGCGACGGTGGCCAGGATCGGCCATGACCGCAGATGCACGTGCCGGACCCTACTAAGAACCCAGCTCAGGAGGTATGCACGGGTTTGTGTGATCCTGGCCCTATGCTGCTCGCCGATGTCCTACGCGGTCCAGACGCCGGTGTTCGAGGGGCCATTTGACCTGCTCCTGCATCTGATCCTGCGTGAGGAGGTCGACCTCTACGAGCTCTCCATATCGGCGATCGTCGACGCCTACATCGAGGAGATCGCCAGGATGGAGGCCCTCGATCTGGAGATAGCGACCGAGTTCCTGCTCATCGCGTCGACGCTGGTCGAGCTGAAGGTGAAGCGTCTGCTACCGGACGCAGCAGAGGTAGAGGTTGACGATGAGCTCGGTTTGTGGGAAGAGCGCGACCTGCTGCTCGCAAGGCTTCTCGAATGCAAGACCTTCAAGGATGCCGCTCGGCATCTCGAACGGTTGTCCGAGCGGGCCTCTCGCTGCTACCCGCGGACGGCCGGCATCGAGGAGCAGTTCTTCGACCTTGCTCCTGACATCCTCGAGGGTGTCGACGCCGAGGACATCAAGGGTGCGTTCGTCCGGGCCATGTCGCCCAAACCCAAGCCCAGGGTCGACCTGCTCCACATGTCGGCCGTGCGGGCGAGCGTCGCTGACGCAGTGGAGGAGTTGATCGACGAGCTGCCTCGATCAGGCCGCATCACCTTTCTTGAGCTCACCTCATCCCTGGTCGAGCGCCTCGAAGTCGTCGTCAGGTTCCTTGCGATCCTCGAGCTCTACAAGCAGGGTCTCGTCGAGCTCGAGCAGCCACACAACTTCGCCAGCATAGAGATCGTCTGGACGGGTGGTCAGCTGGCAGGCCTCACACAGGAGCTGGTGAGCCTCGGGGCCATCGACGCCTACGACGGATGAGCGGTCCCGTGACAAGCTGTTGGTCGATGGGTCCCGTGGTCACTGGGCGCGCGGTGGTTTGAGGCATCAGCATGAACGACGGTCAACGGGAAGAGGCGCGCAGGGCGGTCGAAGCGATCTTGATGGTCGCCGACAGCCCGGTGGACCCTCACCTGCTTGCCCAGCTGGTGGAGATCTCGGCTTCTGAGCTGAGCCGGCTCATGTCAGAGATGGTCACCTACTACGAGGAGACCGGGCGAGGTTTCGAGCTTGCCCAGGTCGCCGGTGGCTACCGGTTCCAGAGCCACCACGACATGGCCCCCTACGTCGAACGGTTCGTTCTCGAGGGCCAGACCGCTCGCCTGTCGGCCGCCGCGATGGAGACCCTGGCGATCATCGCCTACAAGCAGCCCATATCGAGGGCTCAGGTGGCCGCGATCCGAGGCGTGAACGTCGACGGTGTGTGCCGGACCCTCGAGGGGCGGGGCTACATCGCCGAAGTGGCCCGTGACTCGGGTCCTGGCCAGGCGGTGCTGTTCGGTACAACCGACAGGTTCCTCGAACGCATGGGCATCAACTCGGTCGAGGAGCTGCCACCCGTTGCCGAGTTCGTGCCCGGGGCAGATGTCGTCGAGGCACTCGAGCACGGCCTGCGTCTGGAGACCGGAGGCGAGGAGGGCTCCCAGGCGGCTTCGGGCCCCGAGGCCGTGCCCGACCAGGCCGTCGCGCCTGACCCGCCGGTTGCCTCCGACGGCGATCCCTCCCCTGAGACCTGATCCCCGAGGCCTGATCCCCGAGGCCTGGTCCCGGGTTGGGTGTCTGGCAAGGCCGGACCCGCGGACCTTCATCGCCCAGCTCCGCAACGCGACGGCGCGCGTTGTGAGGGATGCCGAGACGGGGCGGGTCTCGGCGGATGGCGTGGCGGCTGCTTTCGCTTCGGGTCCCGTCCGTGGGAGCCTGTGGGTGTGGTGGCTGGCCCAGGTGAGCCTCAAGGAACCGAACGGCTCCAGAAGGTGCTGGCGCGCGCTGGTCTGGGGAGCCGGCTGCACTGCGATGCGCTTGTCGTCGGCGGCCATGTGCGAGTCAACGGGCAGGTAGCCCGCGCCGGGCACCGCGTCGATCTGGGCCACGACACGATCGAGGTCGACGGCGTGCGCGTCCCCGTGAACCCGGGACTGATCTACTACCTGTTGAACAAGCCGGCCGGAGTTGTCACAACCGCAGATGATCCGCAGGGCCGCCCCGTCGCCTTGGATCTCGTTCCCTCCCAACCGCGGGTGTTCCCGGTCGGAAGGCTCGACTATGACACCGAAGGTCTGCTCATCCTGACCAACGACGGCGAGCTGGCACATCGCTTGACCCATCCCTCTTTCGGGGTCGACAAGGAGTACCTGGCTACCGTCGAGGGATCACCGACCCGGGGAGCTCTCCGGCGCCTTCGCGAAGGCATAGAGCTCGATGACGGGATGACCGCTCCCGCCCAGGTCTCGTTGGTGGCAGAGCACCTCGTACGCATCGTCATCCACGAGGGCCGCAACCGCCAGGTGCGCCGCATGTGCGAAGCGGTCGGCCACCCTGTCACAAGGCTTGTACGCCACCGCATCGGGCCCCTGGTCGACCGCAAGCTCGGTGCAGGTCAGTGGCGCAACCTGAGCGCAGCGGAGATCGGTGCGATCGAACGAACCGTCTCGGCGCGAGATGACCTCCACGTGCCGCGCCCCCCCAAGCGTCCGAACCGCACCAAGGCCGAGCGGAGGTCCGCTCGCGTCGCCGCGTCGGGTCGGCCAGCTGCGGCTTCACCGACCAGTCGTGCTGGCAAGCGTCGGAGCTGATGCCTCGCGCGGCAGCGAGGGTCGCGGCTGGACTCGCGCCTTCCACTGCCGCTATCGAGGCCGTTGTCGATGCCGCAAGCGCCGTCCGGCGGCGCGACCGCCCGGGCGCCGACAACCTCGCCCCAGGCCATGACTCGTCAGGGCAGGGACGGAGCCCCGTTAACATTGGCACCGTGGAGACGGTGGTATGGGCACTACGCGGTGCCACGACAGTGGATGAGGACTCAGAGGAGCACATCTTCGAGCGGGTGATCGCGCTTCTCGATGAGATCTTCGAGCGGAACCAGCTTGGCAAGGAAGCTGTGATAAGTGTGATCTTCACGGCCACCGATGACATCCATTCGGTCTTCCCGGCCGCGGCGGCGCGCAAGTTCGGTCTTGGCGACGTGCCGCTGCTGTGCGCGCGAGAGCTGGACATCGAAGACGGAACCCCGCGCTGCGTCCGGGTCCTGATGCATGTGAACACGTCGACCCCTCGCAGCGACCTGCGCCACGTCTACCTCGAGGGCGCCGCGACGCTTCGTGACGACCTGCCCGGATGATGGAGCCGAAGCGAGCCAACGTCGTCGGAGCGGGTCTTGTCGGCGGGTCGATCGGGATGGCGCTCAGAAGTCGAGGATGGCACGTCAGCGGCCGTGACCTGGAACCTGGCCGGTCGCGCAGGGGAGTCGATCTCGGGGCCTTCGATGCGACGGGTCTCGATCCGGCAGCTTCGGTGACGTTCGTGGCGGCCCCGGTGAGCGCGATCCCAGCACTGGTCACCGAAGCCCTCGCCACGACAGCAGGATGGGTGACCGACGTAGGCAGCGTGAAGGCCCCGATGCTGGCACTCATGACTGACGCCCGGTATGTGGGTGGTCACCCGATGGCCGGCTCGGAGCTGGAGGGAATCGAGGGCTCGCACGCGGAGCTCTTCGAGGGGAGGACCTGGGTCCTCACCCCAGTGGCAGAGACCTCCCCTGATGCCTATGCGGCTGTCCAATCGATCGTCTCGTCCTTCGGCGCCGAGGTCGTGGCGGTGCCGCCGGATCATCACGACACGATGGTTGCAGTCGTCTCGCACGTGCCCCACCTCACCGCTGCGACGCTGATGCGCCTTGCTGATCAGCGATCTGGCGAGCACCGAGCGCTGTTGCGCCTCGCCGCCGGCGGCTTCCGTGACATGACCCGAATCGCGGCCGGACATCCCGGCATCTGGCCCGACATCTGCGCGGAGAACAGAGCGTCCATAGTCGGCGAGCTCGACCGGTTGATCAGCGCGCTCCACGAGATGCGCGACGTCGTCGATCGCTCGGATCGCGACGAGCTGATGAAGTCCCTCGAGGAGGCACGCCAAGCACGACTCAACCTGCCGGCCAGGTTCACCCACGCCGACGAGCTGAGCGAGGTTCGCGTGACGATACCGGATCGCAAGGGGGAGCTCGCTCGGATCACCACCCTCGCGACCGATCTCGACGTGAGCATCTTCGACATAGAGATCGCCCATTCGGCCGAGGGGCCCGAAGGCGTCCTCATCCTCACGGTCGATCGAGCGATGGCTGAGCGCCTGCTCGGCGGCCTGATGGCCAACGGATACAGGCCCTCATCCAGGCCGTTGGAGTGAGGGTGGGTCCGCCTGCGGCCCGGCCGGTCCTGGCCATCAGGCCACTTCTGGTGCCGCCAGACCTGACCGTCCAGGTTCCGGGCTCGAAGAGCATCACCAACCGGGCCCTTGTGTGCGCGGCCCTCGCTCGGGGCAGGAGCCTCCTGTCCGGTGCCCTTGTTGCTGATGACACCGAGGCGATGGCGCGTTGCCTCACCCAGGTGGGAGCCGGGGTTCACGTCGATCCATCGCTCTCCCAGATCGAGGTGTCCGGCACCGGAGGGCAGCTGGCGCCAGGACCGAACGAGCTCGACGCGAATCAGAGCGGCACCACGGCCAGGTTCTTGCTTCCGGTGCTCGCACTCGGGCCGGGACCGCACCGTCTCGACGGAGACCCGTCGTTGCGCAGACGCCCGATGGGCGCGCTGATCGATTCATGCAGGGCGTTGGGCATCGACGTCGAGGAGGAAGGCCAGCCCGGTCACCTCCCGCTGGTCGTGAACGGTGGCGTAGGTGCCAGGGCGCCCTATCCCTTGGTGATCCGGGGTGACGTCACCAGCCAGTTCCTCTCCGGGCTGATGCTCGCCGGGCCTTGCCTGCCTGGTGGGATCCGCCTCGCGGTCACCGGCCCGGTCGTATCCGAACCGTACATCCACATGACCGGGGCAGTGATGGCGGCCTTCGGGGCTTCGGCGCATCGCTCCGGGACTGTCACCGGAGGCCTCGAGGTGTCGATCGCGCAGACCGGCTACCGGGCGACGGACTACGCCATCGAACCCGATGCGTCGTCTGCGTCGTACTTCTTGGCTGCGGCGGCCGTCACCGGCGGAAGGGTGCGGGTGACCGGTCTGGGGGAGGCTTCCCTCCAAGGGGATGCCCGCTTCGTCGATGTGCTCGAACGCATGGGTGCCCGCGTCGGTAGGGGACCTGGGTTCGTCGAAGTGAGCGGCTCGGGGCCGCTCCATGGCATCGACGTGGAGCTGGGACACATGCCCGACATGGCCACCACGGTCGCCGCGGTGGCAGTGTTCGCGGGCTCGCCGACGCGGGTGCGCGGGGTTGGGGTCATCCGCGGCCACGAGACCGATCGTGTCGAGGCCATGACGAACGAGCTGCGAGCGGCGGGCATCGACGTCCAAGAGCATGCGGACGGGTGGACGGTGCACCCCGGCATGCCGCGGCCCGTGAGGTTCGAGACCTATGACGATCATCGGATGGCCATGAGCCTGTCGCTGCTCGGGCTCGTCGCCGACGGGATCCAGATCACCGATCCCGGTTGTGTGGCGAAGACCTTCCCGAACTACTTCGAGCTGCTTGGCCAGCTGCGCCGATGACCCCTAGATTGACGCCACGATGAAGGTGATCGCCATCGACGGGCCGGCAGGGTCGGGCAAGTCCACCGTCGCGCGGGCTGTGGCTGATTCCGTGGGCCTGCCCTACCTGGACACGGGGGCGATGTACCGCAGCGTCGCGTTTGCCGCCCTTCGCCGCGGAGCAGACCCCGATGAAGCCGGCAAGGTCGCGCAGATCGCGCGATCGATGGCTCTTGACATGCGCAACGATGGCACGGTGTGGGTGGACGGAGTCGACGCGAGCATCGAGATCCGTGGCCCGGAGGTGACGCGTGCGGTGAGCATCGTCGCGGCCAACTCCGAGGTGCGATCAGAGATGCGCGACCGGCAGCGTGCATGGGCGATCGAGCACGGTGGAGGTGTCATGGAGGGGCGCGACATCGGCACCGTCGTGTTTCCCGACGCCGAGCTGAAGGTGTATCTCGATGCCCGGCCGGACGTGCGTGCTGACCGGCGATCCAAGGAGGTTACCGACCTTGCCTATGAGACCGTCGCAGCCGACATCGCCAGACGCGATGCCCTGGACCAGGGTCGTGAGGATTCGCCCCTGACCGCTGCACCGGATGCCGTGGTGATTGACACGTCGGACCTGAGCGTCGCCCAGATCGTCGACAGGGTCGTGAGCGCACTGGATCGTGCTTCATGAGCTGCACGGGTCGGCTGTTCACGCTCACCGCCAACGAGGCTCGGGTCCCACCCGACGAGCCAGGTGAGCATTGCCATGAGTGCTGAGACGCCTGAACGCCACCAGGTCGTCGAGGAGCTCCGGGTCCGCTCGACACGGGCCAACGTGGTCGAGCTCGAAGGCCATCACCGTGGCGAGAAGATGACGCTCGGCCAGCGCATCTGGTACGGGGTGCTCTGGTGGGTGTCGACGACGATCGCCCGCGGCTACTTCAGGGCCAAGGTCTACGGGAAGGAGAACGTTCCCACCGCGGGCGCATTCGTCATCTCGCCGATCCACCGATCCAACCTCGACACGCCGCTGATCCCCCTCATCACGCGCCGTCGCATGCGTTACATGGGCAAGGAGTCGCTGTGGAAGAGCCGGTTCTGGGCGTGGTTCTTCTCGATGGCCGGCGGGTTCCCGGTAGCTCGCGCCACTGCTGACCGTGAGGCTCTTCGAGCCTGCATCGAGGTGATCGAGCGAGGCGAGCCGCTGGTCATGTTCCCAGAGGGCACACGGCAGTCAGGCCCGGCCGTCGCAGAGATGTTCGATGGTCCGGCATATGTCGCCTGCAAGCAACAGGTTCCGATCCTGCCGATCGGGCTGGGCGGCACCGAGGCTGCCATGCCGAAGGGGCGCAAGCTCCCGCCGCCACGCCGGCTCGTGATAGTCGTTGGCCGGCCGATCTTCCCGCCGGCACCCACCAAGGGCGGCCGCACGTCGCGCAAGGCAGTCAAGGAGCTCACCGATCGCCTTCGAGAGGAGATCCAAGAGCTCTTCGACGAAGCACAGGCCAAGGCCGGAACTCCAAACGTCCGTTGAGACTGGGGCCATCGAGGGGATCGCCTGGCACGTGACCGTCCGAGAGAGCTGGTCCGCGTGCTCAGTGCTCGGTGCTCAGTGCTCGGTGCTCGGTGTGAGGTCGTGTCAGCGGTCGTTGAGGGCCGTGAGGACGTCGCTGGCCGGGATATCGCGGTCATTGGCAGCTGGCCGACCTTCAAGGGGCCCACCGAGGGCGAAGGTTGCTGCCAGGCCGAGAACACCCGTCAGGTCACGGAGGTTCCGAGGAGGGGGGAAGTACTCGTCCTCGGATGTGATGCGAACCTCGTCGACGCCGTGCGCGGGCGCGAGGCGGGCGATGACCGCGTCCACGAGCTCTTCGGGCGCGGACGCGCCCGCCGTCACACCGACGATCCCCTCGAGGTCAGCCGGAAGCTCTCCGGCCATGTTGACCCGGTGCACGCGGGGGCAGCCTCCGCCGGCGGCGAGACGCTCGAGCGCGCGGGTGTTGGACGAGTTGGCCGAGCCGATC
>JAHFUU010000449.1 GCA_023264915.1 Microthrixaceae bacterium
ATTCTGGTGTTTGCCGGCACGGGTTTCACGGTGCTGATGAGCCTTCTGTTCAACGTGATCTGCGACATAACCGGGGGAATACGCTTCACGGTCCTCGAGCTCGAGTCGACCAGGCGTCGGCTTCGAAAGAGTGCTATGGAGCGTCAGTCGGGTGCCAGGTCGAACGGCCAGTAGGGGATGTTGCTCCTGGCCGCTCGCTCTTTCGAACGAACTAGCCACTCGCCGCGCCCGCTGCTACGGTCACTGCCCGCTTGAGGGGCTATAGCTCAGTCGGTTAGAGCGCATCCCTGATAAGGATGAGGTCGCTGGTTCGATTCCAGCTAGCCCCACCTCCCCCATCTCCGGACATGACTCGTCGGCCTGGGGCGAAGCCCCGTTGGAGTACTGTCTTACTCGTGGTGAACGGTGCTCGTTTCTCATGGGAGTCCTGATGAAGATGCTTCGACGGGCCCTGGTGGCGCTAGGTCTGGCTGGCTTGGTCGCTGGCGTGCTGCGACTGCGCGGCAGCGGTGGCATCCCACCGCAGCAAGGGGGATGGCGAGAGTTGAGCGGGCCCGGCCTTCGTTGATGAGCGCCGGCACCAAGCCGTGCAGCGTCGCTGTGCTCGGAGCTGGCGCGGTCGCTACCCGACTCGCCCGGCAGCTCGTCAGCACGGACGCGGTTGAGCGCGTGATCCTCCGGAATGGTCGGAGCGACCGGGTCCTGAAGGTGGCGGAAGCCCTTGGTGATCTGGCTGTCGTGGACCGCAGTGACTACCTCGATCCCGTCGATGCGGACGTCGTGGTCCTGGCGGGCCCCAACCGCTCGCAGCTCGAGGGTGCTCAAACCTTCCTGCGTCGCAACCAGAATCTAGTGACGACCACCGATTCGGTGTCGGTCGTACGTGCGTTGCTGGGGCTTGACACCGAAGCCCGGGAGCGGGGTGTGACGGTGGTGGTCGGGGCCGGCTTTGCACCCGGACTCAGCTGTGTGCTGGCCAGCCATGTGGCCGGGTGGTTCGATTCCGTGGATGAGATCCATATAGCGAAGGCAGGAACGGGTGGTCCTTCCTGCGCGCGTCAGCACCACCTGGCCCTTGGGGGGATGGCCGTGGACTGGCATGAGGGCGCATGGCATCAGCGCCACGGTGGATCCGGCCGGGAGCTTTGTTGGTTTCCTGATCCGATCGGTGGTCAGGACTGCTACAGAGCGGCTCTGCCAGACGCGTTGTTGATCCAACCTGCGTTCCCGAACGCTCGCCGGATAGCGGTTCGGATGGCTGCCACCCGTCGCGACAGGTTGACAGCGGGGTTCCCGATGCTCTGGCCAACACACCCAGAAGGAGGCCCGGGCGCAGTGAGGGTCGAGTTGAGGGGTCGACAGGGAGTTGCCTATGAGACAGCTGTCGTCGGCGTGATGGACCGGCCCGCCGTCGCCGCGGGCGGGGTGGCGGCACTTGCTGCAATATGGGCTGGAACCGGTCGGCTCTCGCGATCGGGAGCCGCTGGATTGGCGGAGTTGGTTGATCCATGCCTGTTCCTGGGTGAGTTGGCAGAGCGAGGTATCAGAGCGGCGGTCTTCGAGGGTTCCCTGGCCACCGTGCCATGACGAAGGTCCTTCCTCACGAACTACATCATTGAAATTCAACAACATCAATTGAGGTTGTCCTAAAGTTCCATTTGAGCGGGGACGAAAAGAGCGTGCGCTGGTCAACCGGGGAGGGCGATGTGACCAAAGCGAAAGATGGCAACGCGCCGGAGCTGTCCCGGCTGATTGAGCAACACCTGCCCTTGGTGAAACACATCGTTTTCCAGGTTGCTGTGCACTTCCCGCGCCATGTCGACAGGGACGAGCTCGCCCGTGCTGGAGCGCTCGGGCTGGTAGAAGCAGCCCGCCGATTCGACGCGTCCAGAGGGGTGCCGTTTGACCGCTTTGCGGGCCAGCGAATACGTGGTGCGATCCTCGATGCGGTGCGGGCGGCGGATTGGGCACCTCGTTCGGTGCGAACGCTCGCCCGGAAGTTGGAGAACGTCGAGCAGCGTCTGGCATCCGAGCTTGGGCGGGTCCCGAGCAGCGTGGAGATGGCCGAAGCGCTCGGTATGACGCGCGACGAGCTGAGCCGATTGCAGGACCGGATGTTCAGGTCTGTCGTGTTGGCTCTCGAGCACGAGGTCAACGACGACACCGACGAGGACCTGACCCTGGTCGACGTCCTGTGCGACCGATCCTCAGTTGAGCCCCTGGAGGAGCTGGAGTCTCGCGAGCTTCACTCCTATCTCAGAGACGCCGTCGGACTCCTACCGGAGCGCCATCGCTTGGTGATCGTTGGGTATTTCCTGGAAGGCCGGACCTCACTAGAGCTCGCGAGGTTCCTGGGGGTGACCGAGTCCCGTGTATCGCAGCTTCGATCCGAGGCGTTGGCGATGCTCAAGGAGGGCATCGAGGCGCAGTACACCGGGCAACCGACAGCCGACCCAGCCCAAAGCATCGGCCGCGTAGCGCGTCGGAAAGCCACCTATGCTGCAGCGATCGACGGAGCCAGTGAATGGAAGAACAGGCTCAGCCAGACCTCTTGAGAGACGGGACCTCAGGCCGACCGGAGGGCCCGGAGGGCTACCCACCAGGTGTGCAGGGGAGTGAGAATCAGCCAGAATCACCCCAGGTCCCAATGGATCGGCTCTGAGGGGCACTCGGTGACAGGTGCCGCTGGATCGTTGAAGAAGTCCGCCACCGTGTTGCGAGCGCAAGCGCCAGCGTTGATGACCCCATGTCCGGCGTTGGGGAACAGGCGGTAGGTCGACCTGGACAGGGTCGACGCTGCTCGTTCGGCCCACGCCGCGGGGGTGATCGGATCTAGCGCCCCGGCGAGGACCAGGCTCGGGATGGCGCTGGTCGTAACGGGGCCCTCCTTGGCCTTGACAGGCCATCCCGCGCAGGAGTCGAAGACCCGCATGGTGACGGGCAGCAGGCCGCGACGAAGTGGATCGTCGATAGACGCGGACCGGGACTTAAGGTCGGTGGTGCTGTTGCGGGGTGCCTCTTCGGCGCACTGGACGCTCAGGAACAAACCGTCACTTTCGTTAGGGCGCCGGTCACTTGAGGGTGGATCATCAGGAGCTTCGTCTTCAGATTCACGCGCACTCGGCGGGTCGATGAGGATGTCAACTCCACCTTGCGCGTCACCCTTGGCAATCAGGTCCAAAGCGTGCGGCAGTGAGGGGAGCGAGGAG
>JAHFUU010000450.1 GCA_023264915.1 Microthrixaceae bacterium
GACGGATCGGTCGAGACCCAGGACGTGGGTCGGGACCCCGCTCCGAGCTTCGATTGCTTCTACGTGTACCCGACGGTGAACCTCACCTCATCAGCCGAGAGCGACGAGGCCATGGCCAGCGACCCCGCCGCAGAGCTGGCTGTGGTGCGGGCGCAGGCGGCCAGGTTCAGCCAGGTCTGCCACGTGTACGCGCCTCTCTACCGGCAGCTGACCCTGAGGGGCTTCGGCTCGTCCAGGAGCGCAGAGCTGAGCGAGCGGGCCTATGAGGACGTGCGCTATGCTTTCGAGCACTACATGGCTCAGTGGAACGAAGGCAGGCCGGTGCTGCTGATCGGCCACTCGCAGGGATCCTTCGTGCTGCTCCAGCTGCTCGACCGGGAGTTCGATGACGACCCCGACATGCGAGCACGCCTGGTGTCGGCGATGCTCATCGGCGGCCGAACCGAGGTTCCGGAAGGCAAGGACAGGGGCGCGACCTTCGAGAACCTGCCAGCGTGCACCTCCGACACCCAGACCGGGTGCATCGTCGGGTTCAACTCGGCGGCGACTGACACCACCCACGAGGACCTGTCGAGGTGGGGTGGAGCGGCCCAAGGCCACGACCGCCTCTGCACCAACCCAGCCGCACTCGCCGGCGGGAAGGCACCGTTGAAGTCAATCTTCGCCAACCAGGGCTCGTTCATGAAGCCCGGCAAGGCCGCAGCGGTGAGCACGCCCTGGGTCGAGCTGGACGGCCTCCTCGAAGGGGAGTGCGTCCACGACGCCCATTCCACGGTGTTGCAGGTGACTGCCAGCGACGCGCCGGGTGATCAACGCGACGTGGGCGACCGGATCAAGTCCGTGCCGGGTTGGGGCCTGCACATCAGCGAGGTGGGCCTGACCCAGGGGAACCTCATCGAGCTCGCCCGGTCCCAGGGCGCAGCGATGCGCTGAGCACCACATCCCGGACCCCAGGCCGACGCGGGGCGGCGGGGCTGACGAGTGGTCACTGGTCCTGGTTGTACTTGGCGAGAGCCTTGTCGATGTTGGCCTGAGCCCCGTCGAGCGCCGCTGCCGGGGTCATGCCCTTGAACAGGAGGCCGTCGGTTGCCTTCTGGAGCTCGGCGCGGAACTGGTCGTAGGGACCGATCAGGGGGCCGGGGAAGGCTGCGTCGATCTGGCTCACCTGGTCGTTGGCGAGCTTGAGCCACCGGCCTGACAGCGAGGCCGAGAAGAACTCCTGTGCTCGCGGAGTGCTGGCAGCCGACGCGCGGAACGGCAGGGCCGAGCCGCCAACGAGCAGGTCGACCTGAGCCTCGGTCCCGTTGAGGAACTTCATGAAGTCCCAGGCGGCGGCTTGCACCTCGGGTGGGTTCGTTCTCGTCATGTACCAGGCGCCGCCCCCCATCTGGGTCCTTCCGGGAGCACGCATTCCTGGCATCACCCCCACACCGATGTCGAGCTGGCTCAGGTCTGTCCCATCGAGGCTTCCTGCGGCGACTGACGAGGTGTCGAGCTTGCCGCCAAGGAAGGCTTCGATGGATGTCGCAGCCGATGAGGATTCGATCACCATGGATCCCTTCTGCTGCGCCATGGCCAGGTATTGGTTGATCTGGCCGGGCGCATAAGGGATCGCGTTCATCAGGCCATCCGCAGACATCTTCTCGAACCAGCCGAACAGCTCGCTCGCCTGCTGGTTGCCGGCGAGCGTGGCCTTGCCGGTCGTGCCCGGGCCCCGCCCGTTGTCGTTGTCGACCACCGGGCTGTGGTCGCCGGTGAGCAGGAACTCGGTCTTCCAGGAAGAGAGCTCGTGAACGAACGGCCTCTCGGTGACGCCGGCGGCCTTGATCTTCTGGGCGACCTCGCACACCTCGGCCAGGGTCGCCGGCGGCTTGTCGGGGTCGAGCCCCGCGCGACGGAAGTGGTTGCGGTTGTAGTACAGCAGGACGTTGCCGATGTTCGCCGATGCCGGCCACAGGACCCGATCGATCGTGTAGTAGTCGAGAGCGACCTTCACGAGGTCACTCGTGTCGTAGCTGTCTGCCTTGATGCATGACTGTGCGGGAAGGATCGCTCCACTGTCGGCCATCGACTGGGTGAACGTATCATCGACCACCAGGACCGCGGGGAGCTGCTTGGAGCGAACCCCGTTGTTGAAGCTCTTCTGGATCTCCTCGTAGTTGGTGCCCTGGCTCTCGAGGCGAACCCGGACCTTCTGCTGAGACCGGTTGTACCTGTCGACAAGGGCCTGCATGGTGTCGAGCGGCTTGGCCTGGAGGGTGTGCCAGATGACGACCTCGACGGGACCGTCGGCCTTGGAGAGCGCCTCGATCGGGCAAGGTGGCAGCTGGGCCTGCGACGCGCGATCCCCGCCGGCAGGGCCACCCCCGCCTGGAGAATCTGCTGGTTGAGAGCAAGCGCTGGCCCCGAGCAGGGCGAGTGTCAGGGCAACCTTGACAAGTAGGCCACCTCGACCGTCCTCCTCAGGGACGCTCGCATCCGGCCGCTGCTGCCGGCAGGCCGAGCTGGTTCCCGGCGGCCGCGGCTCGCGGCCGCGGCTTTCTCCGGTGATCGAGGTGACAGCGCTCTTGCGGGCTTCAGCAGTGGGTGCTTCAGAAGTTCTCGTCGTTGTACTCCTGGATCGCTTTGGTGGTCCCGGCGGAGGCTTGCCTGACGACTGCCGCCGGCTCGCCGCCTTGGAAGATGAGCTCGTCGACGCTCTTGCGGATCTCGTCGCGCATTCGCTCGTAGGGCCCCATCGTCGGTCCGGGGAAGCTGGGGTCGATGCCTTCGAGCAACTCGTTGTACGCGATGGCGAGCCAGCGACCCGAAAGCGTACCGGTCCACGCCGCCTTGAGCTCGGGTTGGTCGACCGCGGACATGCGGTAAGGCAGGTACGAGCCCACCATGGTCCAGGTCGCCTGGCTGTCGGCCTGGTTGAAGAACTTGACGAAGTCCCAGGCGCCTGCCCGCACCTCGGGGCCCGAGGTGTTGGTCATGTACCAGGCGCCGCCGCCCATGGCCAGCCTTCCCGGTTCGCGGATCCCTGGGACCTCGGCTGCCCCGATGTCGAGCTGTGAGGTGTCAACAGAGGATGGGTCGATGTTGGCTGGTAGTCCTTCGGTCCTGAGGTCACCCTTCAAGAACGCCTCGACCGATGTCGCGGCCGTCGACGTCTCGATGGTCATGGAGGACTTATGGCCGGCCATCGCCAGGTAGTGACCGATC
>JAHFUU010000451.1 GCA_023264915.1 Microthrixaceae bacterium
CTGGGAGACGGGCTGCAAGGTGTCTTCCTCGCCGATCGCCGTCGAGGGCGGCGACGCCTTGTGGGGCCTCCACCTTCCAACAGGCGAGGCGATCTGCGTGTCTCGTGGCATCACCGCCCACCCTGGCCTGCTGGCAGACATGATCCGCAGCTTCATCGAGATGGACTACGAGAAGAGACCTGGCTTCCATCAGGGTGACATCTTCGAGAACAACGACCCGCACTACGGCGGGATCCACTCCCCTGACTTCGACACAGCGATGCCCATCTTCTATGACGACACGCTGGTTGCCTGGGCGAGCGCAGTCACCCATGTCAACGACTGCGGCTCGGTGACGCCGGGCTCGGTCGGCTTCTTGAACCCGGACTGCTTCTCAGACGGTGTTGCCATCTCCATGGAGAAGGTCGGCGAGCAGGACAAGTTCTTCCCCTGGTACGACAAGCGCATCCGCTCGCGGACGCGCACTCCCGATTTCGTCCTGGGTGATGCCAAGGGTCGCCTGGCGGGGTGCATAACGATCCGTGACCGCCTGCTCGAGATCATCGACAAGTACGGCCTCGACTTCTACCTGGATGCCGCCCACGAGTTCGTCGAGGACAGCCGCCGCTACGCGGTTGGTCGCGTCAAGACCCAGACCGTGCCGGGACGGCTCCGCAAGTCCCAGTTCAAGGATCTAGCCATGAAGGGCAAGAACACGATCCTCGGCAAGCAGGACGTCGACTGCCTCATGGCCCTGCCGATGGAGCTCGAGATCAAGCCTGACGGCAACGTCAAGTTCTCGCTCCGCGGCGCCAGCGGAACGGTCCCCTTCGGTGAGAACATCCACCCGACCGCCCTGCGGTCAGGCCTCCTGAACGGTTACTCGCACATCGTCGGCTTCGACATGTTCAACTCGGGCCCGACTGCCGCATGGGAGATCGACACGCCACCGTCGGGTTCGTGGGCGAACCCGTTCGAGAAGGACTTCACCGCGTCCTCGGGGGTCGCCTGGGCGCCTGCGGTCATGTGGATGAGCAACCTCTATGAGGCCTTCGGGCGGCTCTTCCAGATGCGAGGCTTCGTCGAGGAGATGGCTGCCGGAGCCGCGACGACCATGACAGCTGAGTTCGCGGGCATCACCCAGCTGGGCTACTTCCTGGCAGGGCTGACCCTCGAGCAGGCGAGCAACGGCTCCCCTGCCCGCGGGTATGCCGACGGCGAGAACAGTGCGTGGTGCATCTACACGCCAAATGCCGACTTCGGCAACGCGGAGGTCACCGAGCTCTACTACCCGATCCTTTACCTCGGCCGCAACATCGAACCCGATTCGGGTGGCTACGGGCGCTTCCGCGGAGGGCTTGGCCACACAGCCGTGTGGATGGTCCACAACACTCCCTCGGGCATCGAGTACCAGTGCGGCGATGCCGGCATGCGCAACAAGGTGCTCGCAAACCACGGCATGTACGGCGCCTACCCGACATGGCCCGACGCGCCGAGCTACGCGCACAAGACGAACGTCAAGAAGCTCATCAACGACAGCAAGCCTCTGGTACACGAGCGTGGGCCGGCCGAGTCGCCGACGCTCGAGACGGCCATCAAGGCGAAGAAGGTCAAGAGCCCCGCCCGCCCACCCTTCCTCACGCCCAAGCCACTGAAGAACTACGACCTGATCGTCCACCCGATCTCGGGCTCACAGGCCATGGGTGACCCGATCGAGCGTCCGGTTGCCCTGATCGAGGACGACCTGAACAAGGGGTGGACCCGCCCGCGGATCGCGACTGAGATCCATGGGGCAGTGATCAGCGAGAACGGCCGCTTCTCGGTCGACGCAGAGGCCACCGAGCGCAACCGCCAGGAGATCCGTGAGGAGCGCAAGCGCAGGGCGGTGCCGTTCAAGGACTGGTGGAAGGAGGAGCGCAAGAAGGTCGCATCCAAGGAGAACATGGACGACGCCGTCATCGAGATGTGGCGGTCTGCAATGGCCCTCTCGCCTGACTTCGCGGCAGAGCTGCGCACCTTCTGGGCGCTTCCTGAGGACTTCGAGTTCTAGGAGCTGACGATGGCTGACTTCCACAAGGCCGACATCGAGATGCTCATGGACGGGGTGCTGCCATGGCCCGCGGTCCAGGAGATGATGCGCGATGCCAAGGATCCGGACCGCTTCGACAAGTACGTCGAGATCCTCCAGAGCCGGGTCGACTGGGACGAGCAGATCCTCCTGCCGCTCACGCCGGCCCTGTACATCGTCGCCAGGGACGGGCAGCGCATCGTGAAGTGCCGGTGCGGGCACGAGTTCGGTGACTACCGCGTCAACTGGAAGATCTCGGCGCTGATCAACGTGCGTGACACCAAGAAGGCGCTCGGCGAGATATACAAGGGTCGCGAGCGACCCAACCCGAAGTGGATCCAGGTTCGTGAGTACATCTGTCCCGGCTGTGGCACCCAGCTCGAGGTTGAGGCCGTGCCGCGAGGATGCCAACCCGACTTCGACTTCCTCCCCGACCTGGACACGTTCTATGACCAGTGGCTGGGGCGCCCGCTCCCGCACACCGACGAGCACAAGGACCTGACCCTCGAGGCGGTCAGTGCCTGGGCCGACTAGCGAGCCCTGCCCGTGAAACCGGCACCGTTGGACTATGAGGCCCCGACCTCGCTCGCCGATGCGGTGTCGTTGCTGTGCGATCCCGATCGCGAAGCGGTGGTCCTTGCCGGAGGTCAGAGCCTGGTGCCGATGCTCAACCTCCGGCTCGCCCGGCCCGAGCTGCTCGTGGACCTTCGCGGGATCGAAGGCCTCGACCACATCCGCCTCGACGGTGACCGTCTCGCCATCGGAGCTATGGCCACGAAACGTGCCGTAGAACGCTCACCGCTGGTCAGGGAGAACCAGCCGCTGCTGCACGCGGCCACCCTTTGTGTCGGTCACCCCCAGATCCGCAACCGGGGAACGGTGGGTGGGTCGATGGCCCATGCGGACCCGGCGGCAGAGTATCCGGCGGCGGCCGTCGCGTTGGGCGCGCGGATGAGGGTCGCAGGGCCCGATGATGAGCGTGACATCGCTGCTGAGGATTTCTTCCAGGGGTACCTGACCACAGCCCTCAAACCTGGCGAGGTCCTCACCGAGGTGAGCTTCCCGACCATGGCGGGGGGCAAGGGGTGGGCGTTCTGCTAGCTGTCACGGCGTCACGGGGACTTCGCGATGGCGGGTGCCGCTGTGACGCTTTCAGTT
>JAHFUU010000049.1:0-3141 GCA_023264915.1 Microthrixaceae bacterium
GTTCCGGGCCAGCCCCGTCAGCTGTGGCCGGCCGGCACCGGCTCAGGTGGATCGGTGACCCCACCGTCCTTGTCGCCCGCGTCCGAGCGATGACGGACGTACGCCCACGCGGCCACGACCCCGACTCCCAGGGCACCCAGAACCGCAAGCAGGGCTGCCAGGCGGCTGGCGCCGGCACCTGTCGCCGCATCTGGCGCGGAGCCCGAAGCATCCTTGGCAGACCCAGCCGGTGCCGATCCATCGTGGCCGCCGGCACCGCCTGAGGTGCCCTGCCCACCGGCAACCGTCCCGCCCGCTGATTGACCCGCACCGTCCTTGTCGGACCCTGTCAACTGAGCGAGGGTCCCACCGGGGACACTTGGATCGCTGCCACCGCCGCCGGCCCCGCTTGGCGCCGCCCCAGCGTTGGCTCCCAGGCCCGCCCCGTTGCTCCCGGATCCCTGGCCGCCCCCTGCGCTCTGTTGACCTGACGGGGCACCGGTCGTGGGGGGTGCTGGGTTCTGATCTGGCGGGACTGCCGGCGCCAGATCAGGTGAGGTGGTGGGTGGAGAAGTCGAGGGGAAGGCATAGGTGGCGGTGAAGGTGACCGTGTAGCCCGCTCCCTCCATGCGAGCCTGGGAAGGGCCCTCACACCTGGCGTCACCGGTGGTTGCACACCGCACGGTGAGCGTCGCCCCCGCCACGCTGCCCGCAGCGATCGAACATGACTGTGCCCCCTCGGAGTTGAGGTCCTGGTCACCCGGTCCTGTGAAGACGAAGGTCCTCGTTGGGACGCCACCCACGCAGTTGAGAGTCACCGGATAGGTCGCGGCCGATCCAGGCGCGCCCTGAACGACGTTGGT
The DNA here is from genome assembly GCA_023264915.1 of Microthrixaceae bacterium. GTDB lineage: Bacteria > Actinomycetota > Acidimicrobiia > Acidimicrobiales > Acidimicrobilacustridaceae > JACPNV01. Next base: position 843 of record JAHFUU010000049.1, read on the forward strand.
GATGTGCATGTGTGAGGGGAAGTCAGCCGACGAAGGCCCCGCCATGAGCACAACGACCAAGGCCCCCGACCACATCGACACGAGTGCACGAACGAGCCCGGAGCCAATCGCGGCCTTCCTCGGCCAAGTTGCGCTCGGATGCCACCGCGTCACCATGCAGGACCTCAACTGCTCGCCAACCTCGACAAGCTCATGACCACAAGACCTCGAGTACCTCAGATCCAGCCAAAGCCGGGCGCGTGCAGGGCCTTCCCAACACCTTCGTCAATCTCGGCCAACCGTACCTCCTCTGGACGCGCTCCTCACGCCGCGAGGTCCCCGGCGGCCTCCCGCACCTGCACACGGGTCCCGCGGTCCTGGCGTTCGGACTCCCCGCCCCCGCCGCCAGATCGCCAAACCACCGCAGACCTCGGCCCTCGGGCTGACCCGTCGCAGAACAGGCCGAACGACTCACAACTCAAGACCTATGGATTCTGCAAGTGCTGCCGATAGAACAACGAATCTGTCGGGCCCTGCGTGCTAGCGCGAGCCGCGCGCCATACTGGTCCGGTCCGCCCGTGCGGAGGTAGGAGACGTTGAGCAAAACGATAAGGGTGTACCTGGTGGTGGCAGTGCTAGCTGTCATCGGCCTCTTCCTGGGCGTCCGGGTGATCGAGCAGCCTTTGGTCGGGGTCGGCATCGCCGTGCTGGCGTTGCTCGGCGGCCTGTACCTTCTGAGACGCGAGTCAGCAGACGAGGGTGACTTCTTCGAAGCCCCCATCGAGGAGGCAGAAGAGCCAGGCGAGGGTGCGTTCACGCAGACAGCCACCGCGGAACCTCTGGCCGCCTGGGAGCCGACCGACGGGCTGGCAACCTGGTCACCGCCCGAGGAGTCCGGTGAGCCAGACATCCTGGTCGAAGAGGTCGAGGTTCTCGAAGACGAAGAGCCCCTTGACCTGCTCGACCTCGAGGAGCTCGAGCACATCGACGAGTTCGTCGAGGCCGAAGCCGCAGAGCAGGCCGAGGCCACCTTCGAGGGGGCCATCGAAGAAGAAGAGCCAGCCCAGGGCGAGGCAGCGCATGCGCCGGTCATCGAAGAGATCGAAGATGTCCACAGCGACGACGACATCATGAAGGCGAGCGCCGCCACCGAGCTGAGCGTCACTGCACCCGAAGCCAGTGACAACTCCGAGCTGGCCAAGCTGTTGGCCAAGGTCCAGAGCCGCCTGGCCGCCTACGAGTAACCAGCTCGTCGAAAACGCGTACCATCTGTTCAAGGCCCGCAACCAGCGGGCGCACAGCTGTGCCGCACGCCGCGGCTGAGTCGGAGGGGTAGCGCGAGCGATGAGTGATGCGACCGGATCGGGCCATGACCGCGGCGGAGTCCTCGGTCGCCTCAAGCACTTCACCACGAACCGCTCCGGCGTGGGTCCCGAGGTACCGACACTGGCGGCAACCGTCGAGGACCTCACAGGCCTTCCGAACCGCGCCTTGCTGCCTGAGATGGTCCGCCATGCCGTTCACCGAAGCATGCCTACGAGCAGTCGGGTGGCGGTCCTGTTCGTCAGCGTCGGCCTGCTCCGCGACGTCAACGACACCTATGGACCCGACTACGGCGACCTGCTGCTCAGAGCCATCGCCCAACGACTGAGGACCATCGACGTCCCCAACACCAAGGTCCTCCACTACAGCGCCGCCGAGTTCGTGTTGGTGTTCGAGAGGCTCCAGCAGGCAGAGATGGTCGATGAGATCTGCGCTTTCGTCATCGAGCTGCTCACGCCCGCGTTCCAGATCGGTGAGAACCGCCTGGATGTGAACGCCAACGTTGGCGCCGCGATCAGCAGCGACAAGTACGACGATCTCGACGACCTGATCAAGGATGCACACGAGTCTCTGGTGCGGGCACGAGAACAGGGTCATGGCGCGGTGCACATCCACGACGAGATCCGCCGTGCCAGGCACTCGACGCGAATCGACGAGCAGCGGATGCAGAAGGCCTTCGAGAACCGCGAGTTCTTCCTCTTCTACCAGCCCATCGTTCGCACGGACAACAAGGAGATGATCGGTGCCGAAGCCCTGATCCGATGGAAGGCACCTGGCGCGACCAACACGGGGCTCATGTACCCCCACGACTTCATGCCGTTGCTCGAGAAGAGCGGCCTGGTCGTGGCGGTCGGTCAGTGGGTCATGGAGGAAGCCTGCCGGCAGGTGGTCGAGTGGGGCCGGGTGTTCCCAGAGAACCGGGCCCTTTTCATAACATGCAACCTCGGTGCGAAGCAGCTGGCACAGGCTGATTTCGCCGACTCGGTGACAGCCGCCG
>JAHFUU010000049.1:3151-9747 GCA_023264915.1 Microthrixaceae bacterium
AGGAATCGAGCGGTGGCAGCTGTGCCTCGACATCACCGAAGAGGCCCTGCGCTACAACCGCAACGCCACCTGGGCGGCCCTGCGCCAGCTCAAGGACGCCGGGATAAAGCTCGGGCTCGATGACTTCGGAACCGGGGTCTCGTCGCTGACCTACCTCCGCGAGCTCAAGCTCGACCTCGTCCGCGTCGACCGTGCCTTCGTGGCCAACATGGAGGACAGCCGTGAGGACAGGGCCATCATCAAGCACATCGTCGGGCTCGCTCACGATCTCGAGCTCATAGCCATCGCCGAGGGCGTCGAGACTCAGGACCAGGCGGACAACCTGTACAAGCTCGGCGTCGACCTCGCGCAGGGCTTCTACTTCGGCCGGCCGATGCCCGTCGAGGACATCGCCGCCAAGCTGCGGCCCGTGGATGCTCCCGAACCCGAGGACGAGTGGAACGCCGAGCGGGTCTACGAGACCCCGTCCTGACCGACCCGGCGCCACGACGCACCGTGCCCGCGGCTTGCTGCTCCCACCGACCGCTCAGCTCGCCATCACCGTCCCCACGTCGGTAGCGTCCGGCCGTGGCCGACGACATCGCCGACAGGACCGACGGCACCATCGAAACCGACGTGGTGATCGTCGGTGCCGGCCCGGCGGGTGCGGCCGCGGCGATGACCCTCGCACGAGCCGGCCTGCGGGCAACGATCCTTGACAAGGCGATCTTCCCTCGCGACAAGTTCTGCGGTGACGGACTCACGGTGTGGACCTTGCGCCAGCTCGACGAAATGGGCCTTGACCCCGCGACGGTGCCGTCGTGGCGGGTCGTCAAGCAAGCAGTCCTCATCTCACCCTCGGGTCGAGAGGTGCTGCTCCCGCTTCCTGAGCGGGGCACGTTCTGTGCCGTAGCCCGGCGGTCCGAGCTCGATGCAGCGGTGCTGGACATCGCACGTGAGGCTGGTGCAGAGGTCCTCACCGGCCAGGAGTGCACCTCGCTTGCCCAAGGCGACGATCGCGTCCGCGTCGCCACGAGCACGGGCATGACCGTCGTGGGTCGCTACCTGATCGCGGCAGACGGCATGTGGTCCACGGTTCGGAAGCTGACCGGGACCGGCATCGAGGGCTACCGGGGCGAGTGGCACGCGTTCCGCCAGTACTTCGAGGGTGTGACCGGCCGAGCCCAAGATGAGATGCTCGCCTGGTTCGAGCCTGACTTCCTTCCCGGGTACGCGTGGTCGTTTCCCGTCGGGAACAACGAGGCGAACGTGGGGTTCGGCATCATGCGCGGCGGGTCCTGGCGCGTTGGTGCGATGAGAGAGCTGTGGGCCGAGATCTCGTCCCGACCCCACATCCGCGCCGCGCTCGGACCGGGAGCCGCGCCTGAGGGCCCGCCGAGGGCCTGGCCGATCCCAGCACGCGTGGGAGAGGTCCCCTTGTCATGCGGCCGTGTCCTGTTCACAGGCGATGCCGCTGCCGCCGCAGATCCGCTCACGGGTGAGGGCATCGGTCAGGCCTATGCGACGGGCAGGTGGGCAGCCGACGCGATCATCCGGTGCGGTGCTTCAGTCGGTGAGCCCATGGTCGCGGATCGTTACGAATCCAGCGTCCGCTCGAGCCTTTTCAGGGACCACCAGATGAGTGCGCTTCTGAACCGAGCCCTGAGCCACCGCAAGGGCGCACGAACGGCGATCTGGCTCGTGAGCCTCTCCCCCTGGACACGGCGCAACTTCGCCCGCTGGCTCTTCGAGGACTATCCGCGAGCGATGCTGGCAACCCCCCGGCGCTGGCATCACGGCATGTTCAGTGGTCCCGGTGCGTTTGGACCGTGACCATCGGCGTGGCTCTACCACCGGGCGACCGCAGCAGCGCTCCTAAGCTCTCGGCGGTCTCGGCGAGCCGACAGGAGAAGCCATGACAGGCGAACACGAGCTGACCGAACGGGAGCAGGAGCGGCGGCGCAGGGCCCGAGGACACGCAGGGATGCCGGCCGGGGTCGCTGGAGCGTTGCCGGCGCCTCGCTCAGCTAGCCCAGGCCTTGACCTTCTCGAGCAGCTCGGTGGGCTTGTCCGCAATCGGGACGACGTTGAGCACGGTCACCCCGCTGGCCTTGTGGGCCTCGATGCGATCCTTCACGAAGCCCTCTGGCCCGACAAGGTTGGTCAGCTCCAGGAACTCATAGGGGATGGCGGCGGCGGCTTCGCTATTCTTCCCGTCGAGGTAGAGATCCTGCACCTCCTTGGCTTCGGCCTCGTAGCCGTAGCGGCACGCAAGCTGGTTGTAGAAGTTGCGGTCGCGGGCCCCCATGCCCCCGATGTACAGGGCCGCCATCGCACGCCCGAAGTCCAACATCGGTCCTGGGTCATCGGTGATGCACACCATCCCCCCTGCCACCACCTCCATCGGGCCCAGATCGGCAGAGCGCTTGGCATGGCCCTCGCGCAGGGCCGGGCCCCAAACCTCGTCGGCCCTCTCGGGGAGGTAGAAGATGGGGAGCCACCCGTTCGCTAGCTCGGCTGTCATCTTGACGTTGAGGTCTCCGAGCGAAGCAACGTAGATCGGGATCGAGGGCCGCACAGGGTGGGTGATGAGCTTGAGCGGCTTGCCCAACCCGGTCCCCTCCCCCGCGGGAAGTGGGAGCTTGTAGTGCTTGCCGTCGAAGGTGGTCCGCTCTTCGCGCTTCCAGATCTCGCGGCAGATGTCGATGATCTCTCGCGTGCGCCCGACAGGAGCGTCATAAGGGATGCCATGGAACCCCTCGATGACCTGGGGACCCGAGGCACCGAGTCCAAGGATGCAGCGCCCGCCGCTGAGCGCGTCGATCCCCGCGGCTGTCATGGCGAGCAAGGATGGCGTCCGCGTGTAGATGGGGACGATCCCCGCGCCGATCTGCACGGTCTCGGTGAGTGCCGCCAGGTACCCCATGAAGCTCGGCGCGTCGTAGCCGTAGGCCTCGGCAACCCAGACGATGTCCAGCCCTGCTCGCTCGTACTCGGCCACCTGTGCGGCCGCTTCCTTGAAGCCACCCGCGTACTGCAGCTGCATGCCGATCTTCATGTCGACCCCCTTCAGGAACCTGGCACTCGTGGCCGGGCGCGGTCACGGTATCCAGAAGTGCTTAACGATGTAAAGGCAAGGCCGCCCCGTGACGGGGCCTTGGTGCGTGAGCCTTCGACGTCCTCAGGTGCCATCGCCCGACCCAGTGTCAGGATGCCTGAGCCTGGTCGATGTTGGACAGGTAGTCCTGGCGGCGCCGCGCGGCCAGGGCCGCCCTGTCCCGGCGCGCCGTGGCGGCCTGCAGCTCGTCCCAGCGGTCAGGCGTGGTCAGGTGCTCAGAGCCAAGCCGGCCGAGCTCGACCCCGTTGTCGAACCGCACCCAGTAGCGGACCCAACGGATGCCGTTTACGAGAAGGACCTTGCCCTTGGTGCCGGCGGGCACCCCTGCCAGATCGACGGCTGCGACCACCTTCTGGAATCGCTCGTACTCGGCTTGCTGGGGCGGTCTCGGCATCCCACCAGTAAGCCAACAAACGCGGCCGTGGCGCCAATCGGGGCGCGCCGGGCGAAGACCGGGGCATCGCACCAACCCGGGCGGTCACATGGCTGTCGGGCCGAGGCGCCGCGCCACGAGTCACCTCAGGCTGTTGTCCCGGCTGGGCGGCGTTGCGCTTGTGCCCACGTCAACCCGGCCTCGACGTCGATGTCGTGTGGCAGGCCTAGGACTCTCTCGCCGATGATGTTGCGCTGCACGTCACCGGTACCCCCGCCGATCGTGAGCGCTTGGGAGAACAAGAAGCCGTAGTGCCACATGGCAGGGTCAGTCCATGCCACCGGTGACTTCTGGATGATCGACTCGTCAAGCGGCTTCTCGACCGCGTCGTGTGCTCCGACGAGCATCCCTGCCGATCCGCGGAGGTCCTTCGCCAGCTCCATGATCTTCTGGCCGTGCTCATCCGCGAGGACCTTCCGGACAGAGGCCTCAGGGCCGGGGGGCTTGCCCCTGATCGCCGCGCTGACGGTGCGCAACCGCATCAACCGGAGGATCTCCGCCTCGATGTGCAGATCAGCGGCGCGCTGGCGAAGATGTGGATCCTTCACACCACCCTGTGCCCGCACCAGGCCCAGCAGGTCTTGCGCGTCCGGCCCGTTTCCCCACAGGGCTCCCCCACCTGACAGGGACACCCGCTCGTTTCCGAGCGTCACCTTTGCCAGAGACCATCCCTCGTTCTCGGTCCCGACGAGGTTCTCGGCCGGTAGCCGCACGTCGGTGAAGAACACCTCGTTGAAGGTGTGGCTACCGGTCATCTCGATGATGGGCCGCACCTCGATCCCGGGGGTGTCCATCGGGCATATGAAGTACGAGATGCCCTTGTGCTTGGGCGCATCCGGGTTCGTCCTTGCGATGAGGATGCCGAACTTGGAGAACTGGGCGAGCGAGGTCCAGATCTTCTGCCCGTTGACCACGTAGGTGTCGCCGTCTCTGATCGCACGAGTGCCGAGGTTCGCGAGATCACTGCCGGCATCGGGCTCGCTGAAGAGCTGGCACCACATCTCCTCACCCGCCAGCAGCGGGATCAGGTAGCGCTGCTTGTGAGCCTCGGTTCCGGCGTGGAGGATCGTGGGACCCGCCCACCCGATCCCGATCATGTTGACCGGGCGGCGCACGCCGGCCCGCCGCAACTCGTCATCGATGATCAGCTGGTGTATCGGGTCCGCGTCGAGGCCATAGGGCTTGGGCCAGTGCGGCGCCACGTACCCGGCATCGGCCAGGTCCCTTCCCGACGGGTCAGGGTGATCAGCCAGCCACGCTCTCACGCTCTCCCGGCGGGGATCATCGGCAGGCGGCAGCTCGAAGTCCATCCCCAGACGCTAGCGGGGCCCCGCCCCTGCCCGACGAGTCATGTGGTCGGGCAGGGATCGCCGACCCCTCAGGCTGCGGCGCACTTGGTCGATCTGCTGGCACGGCTGGCCAGGGTGGTCCCCGCGCTGTCATCGACGGTCACCGCGCCGCCGGTGAAGTTCTTGTCGACGAACTCGGCGGTGGCCTCGCAGACCGCGACCGCCTCGTCGCTCGCCAACGTCGCACCGGCACGACCCATGATCGTGAAGTCAGCTGTGTTGGCGCTCACGTCAACGGAGACCTTGAGGCCTGAGATCTTGTCGTACCAGACGGTGGTCAGGTAGTTGTCGTTGAGGTGCTTCTTGAGTCCGTCGATCGCGTCCTTGGCAACACCAGAGCTGTTGGGACCCGCAGAGGTGGTGGTCGCCCGTCGCGTGGTCCGTGTCGTGGCGACACGGTTGAGTTGGACATCGCACTTGTCCGACACGTAGTCGTTCAGCTCTTTGAGGTTGTCCCGGAAGTCGGGATCGCGGTTGAGCTCAGAGAGCTTGTCCTCGAGCTCGGCACCACTCAGGCCCTCGGTCGCGGCGTAGAGGTCGACGAGGGTCGCCAGCACAGGTTTGATCTGCTTGGTGGCCTTCTTCTGCAGCTTCTTGAGCCCCGTCAGGAAGGTCTCTGGATCGGCCGCTGACTCAGAGCTTCCGCTGATGAGGTCCGCCTTGTTGTCCTCGACCGCCGCGCAGAAGTCCTCGACGGTGTTCTCCTTCTTCTTGGTCGTGGGAGGGGGCGAAGCCTCGGTCGACGAGCTCGTCGTGTCGGGGGGCCCAGTCTTCACACAAGCGGCCCCGGCCGTCAGGAGTATCACCAGCACCAAACTCAGCACCGCCCTCTGACGCATCGCCTCGACCTTTCTGTGCGGACGCCACACTAGCTTCGCCGTGGCATGTCGCCCGGCGCAGGGCGACGCCTCGATGAGACCCTCGTGAGGATCAACCCGTACACTCCGGCGACCGTCCGCCGCAACACCAGGGGGAACCATGACGGCCTGGAACTACGCAACCACCTTCGAGATCGCCGCTGACAACCTTCCTGACTCGCCAGCACTGATCCACGGTGAGCGCACCATCTCCTGGTCAGAGATGGACAAGCGAGCGGACGGCATCGCCGCGACGCTCCTGGAGGCCGGTGCCCAGCACCAGGACAAGGTGGCCCAGTACCTCTACAACTGCCCCGAGTACCTCGAATCGCTCTTCGCCGCGTTCAAGGCTGGACTCGTTCCCGTGAACACCAACTACCGGTATGCGGACGACGAGCTCGTGTACTTGTGGGACAACGCCGACGCGTTCACCGTGGTGTTCCACGGTACGTTCGCCGACCGGATCGACGGGCTCCGTGATCGGCTCCCCAAGGTGAAGCTGTGGCTGTGGGTCGATGACAGCAGCGGGCCGTGCCCGGCATGGGCCATGCCCTATGAACAAGCCGCGGCCAACGAGTCCGGTCGGGTCATCCCGCCCTGGGGTCGAGGCGAGGACGACATCTTGATGCTCTACACGGGAGGCACCACTGGCATGCCCAAAGGTGTCATGTGGCGCCAGGACGACCTGATCCGCTCGACCGTGGGCCAGTCCAATGCGATCTACAAGGACGACCCCGACTACGACTCGTTGCGCAAGACCATGACAGCGCCAGGGCTCAGGCTCGTGCCGGCATGCCCGCTCATGCACGGCACCGGCCAGTACACGGCCCTCATCGCCCTGGCCACAGGTGGTTCGGTCG